>NZ_JAZTXC010000118.1:0-9264 GCF_045636185.1 Methanobrevibacter sp.
AACAAGAAACAGAAAATACAATGGAAGATTTAGAAGATTTCTGCGAAAGTACATCCATAAAAAACCAATTAAAACTCAATGTAACAATATTTTAAAAAAATCAAAAAGTCAGCCAAAATTTAATTTTGGCGGACACCCTTAATTAAAAAAAAAATGACTCCGTGTCTTTTTTGTGAAATTCATCTCCGACCTAAAAGAGGTCGGAGTATTCTTTCATTTATTTGATAAACACTCCACAAAATTAGTCAAAGAGTATCTACATGAAAGTAATGAAAAACAAATAAGTAATTTTAAATATCAGTATTAATACATTTAAAATTATATTGGCAATGCTAATAAAAAAATAAGGAGATAATAAAATGACTATATATGTTTGTTTACACTGTGAATACAGATTTGATTCAGAAAAAGGAGACCCAGCATACAACATTCCTGCTGGAGCAACACCTGCTGACATGCCAGATGACTGGGTATGCCCAGAATGCGCAGCATTAGGTAAAGAAGCATTTATTGCAGAAGAAGAATAAATCTTCTTCTAATTTTTTATTTTTTATTGATTCCTATTTTTTAAAATTGATTTTAAAATAATTTTTTGATTTGAAAAAAAAGTTAAAAAGATGAAAAGATTCATCTTAAATATTATCCATTATAATCTTTTTACAGATTTCATTGATTTCTTCTGCCCTTTCCTGGGAACGGGACTCCAATGTTATTCTAACATAGTCTTCAGTTCCGGATGGCCTTACTAAAACCCAGCTGTCATCTTCAAAGGTTAATCTGACACCATCAATTGAATTTATTTCACGAATATCATCAAAGGCACCCTTTAATAGCTCTTCCATATTGTTCATCACTTCAATTTTTGCCTCTTTTGAACATGTGATTTTTTCACGGATATTCGGATAGGACGGAATTTCAGCCAATAATTCTGACAATTTACCTTTTTTGGATACAAGTTCAGCCATTCTAAGGCCGGACAATATTCCGTCAGGACACATGCAGAAGTCTGGATGCAGCCATGTTCCGGACGGTTCACCACCGAATGCGGCGTTTTTCTCGATGATAACTTCAGCCACATTAACGTCCCCAACAGGAGTTCTTAAAACTTCTCCTTTGACGGATTCATCCATACATAATCCTGCATCGACAGTGGTTACTATGTCTCCATCGAATTCCTTTGAAATTAATGCCAGAAGTGAATCGAATGGTGAGATATTACCATTTTCATCTACTGTTATCATACGGTCAGCATCACCGTCATGAGCAATACCCAAGTCCGCCCCAACAGCCACCACGGTTTTCATGAGATTTTGCAGGTTTTCGGCATTAGGTTCGGGGTTTCTTCCAGGGAAAAATCCATCCGGCTGGGAGTTGAGGGTTGTTACTTCACATCCCGCTTTTCTAAATACTAAAGGTGATATTTCACTTCCTGCTCCGGATGCACAGTCAATGACAACTTTCAGACCATCCCTGATTTCAACCATGTTAACCAAATCATCTATGTAGCGACCTTTGATTTCCTCATTGACTGAAATTGAACCTACCTTGTCCCAGGTTACTGACTTGTATAATTTATTATTGTAAATGTTTTCGATTTCCGCTTCCTGGACAGAGGTATAAGCCATTCCATTCTTATTCCATATCTTAATTCCATTATATTGTGAAGGGTTGTGGGATGCCGTCAGCATAATTCCTGCATCGCCGTCAAGCTTTTCTGTTGCATATCCAACCAAAGGAGTTGGAACCATGCCGATTTTAACTACGTCCACACCGCTTTCAAGAAGACCTGCGCAAATGGCCTGGTCAAGCATTTCATTAGTGGTTCTTGTATCAAAACCGACAACAACTTTTCCTTCATTTCCAAGATAAGTAGCTAATGATTTTCCTACATTTAAAGCAAGCTCACATGTCACTTCAGAACCGATTTTTCCTCGGATTCCTGATGTTCCAAAGAGTTTCGCTGCTGCCATTTAAATCACCTAAGCTCCGAATTTATGTGCATAGTTCATTAAGTCCATCATGATGTTCATTACATCAGATCCGCGAATTCTGTTAAGTCCTCCTTTTGCGCAGGCAACCTCTGAGAATTCAGATACGTCATCCACCCTTACTTCAGGTCCCCTAATCAATACAGGTACAGGGTCTCCTGAATGGTTTAAAACGGATATTGGTGTTGAATGGTCAGCTGTCAGGAAAATATAAACGTCTTCAAGCTTTATCAATTCGCTCATTACAACTTCATCAACCTTTTCAATGAATTCCTTTTTCTCCTTGATTTGGCCATCGTGGCCTGCTTCATCTGCACCGTCAATGTTGATTAGGAAAAAGTCATGTTCTGAGTTTTTGACCTGATCTATGATTGTATCACGAATATTATCCAGATTGGTGTCAATCCCACCAGTTACATCTTCCATTTCGATGATGTCCATTCCTGCAAACCTGCCTATTCCCATGATAAGACCTGTTTCGGCAATACATGCGGAGTTGACTTCATACTTTTCATTTAAAGATTCCACTACAGGGACTTCACCTGCACCGCGAGGAATGATAATATTTGCAGGAGGTTCTCCTTCTTCAATCCTTTTTACATTAACAGGATGATCTTTAACCATTTCATAGGATTTTTTAACCAGTTGGTTTAGGATATCTGCTGTTTTTGCTGCTTCTGCAGAATCATCCAAGGCTTTTACTTCCTTAGGCTTATTGCCTTCAACTTTAGGGTCTGCATCACTAACCTTATCGGATAAACCTTCACCTCTTAAAACCAATACTGCCCTGTGGCCGGTAGATTCTTTGAAAATTATTTTAATGTCAGGATAATCATCCAAAACCATTGTGTTCAATACATCAACGATTTCCTTTGTACCTTCCTTGATTCTTCCTGCACGCCTGTCTGTAACTATCAAGTCTTCATCTGCAGTTGAAAAATTACATCTGAATGCAATATCCCCAGGCAAAACGTCCACACCGACACCATTTGCTTCAAACGGACCTCTTCCGGTGTAGACTTCATATGGATTATATCCTAAAATAGATAAATGTGCGGTATCACTTCCAGGAATAATACCTGGAGCAATTGAATCCATAATACCAGTAATTCCCTCTTTAGCCATCTTATCCATGTTTGGAGTATTTGCGGCCTGAAGAGGAGTTTGATTGTTAAGTTCTTTAATAGGACGGTCACCCATTCCATCCATAATTAATACAATTCCCTTCATTATATCACCTTTAATAATAAAATTATACATTAATAATTTTATGTTTTGATAGTTATATAATTTACATTTGGTGAGATAGAAAAATTATCAAAAAGAATTAATCCAAATAGACAGTCCTGTCGGCAAAATCTATAAATGTATCATCAGGAGTTAAAATTATTGCAGTTCTGTTTTCACATATGCTTTTTAATTTATCAGCAGAAAGATAATTAGGGTAATTTAAAATCAGGATTTCAGGATTAGATACTATAGCCCTTGCAACACAGATCAATTTTGCCTCACCACTACTGAAATTCTGGAAGTCATTTGAAATTGAAGTGTCATACCTGTCCGGGAATTTTTCAATCAAATCATGAATTTCAAGGAATTTACAGGTTTCAACTACATCATCGGCAGTCAAATTATCTCCGCCATGTGAAATATTGTCATGGATGCTTGCGCGAATGATGAAATCATCCTCCAGAGAAACTCCAAAAAGCTTCCTGTAGGAAGTTAATGACAAATCACCGATATTTTTATTGTTTAAAGATATTTCACCTGCAGAGGCGCTTTCAAATCCTAACAATAAATCAATTAGATCATCCTTATTTTCACCAATGAAATTGATTGTCTGGCCTTTATCGATTTTTAAATTGAAATTGGATATGTTTTCATATGAAACGTTTTTAAATTCAATATCACCATTAACGGCAGAATTATCCGTATTTGATTCAATGTCATCATTAACAGGATATTCCAATACTTCCAATACCCTGGCGAAACTGGAAAGACCTATCATGACCGAAGTGAAAAGAGAACTTAAGGACATTAAAGGCCTTTTAAAGAACTGGATATAAAATACCATTGTAGATAAAACTCCCATTGTAATCATTCCTTTATATGCCATATATCCTGCAATAAAATACAGAGAAACCTGAAGAACATATGTTAATAAGTAAACAAAAGGAACTGAAATATATGTATAAAACCTGGATTTGACAAAACTGTCCCTTTGTATGTCGTTTGATTTTGCAAATTCCCTTTTAGAATATTCTTTGGCATCATATGAATGAATCGGCAAACGGTTAATTAAATGATTGCCAATGAGTCCCATTTGCTGACCCAAATCATCCTGATGAATCTTATATGTATCTCCAGACTTTCTATAAGATAAATACATGATTATCAAATAAATAGGTATAGTAGCAATGAAAAGCAGACTTAACAACGGATTGACTGAAATAGTTGATATAATAACGAAAATGACAATGAGCACATCACCGACAAATAGTATTATGCTTTTATTTACAAAAGATTTAATATTTGCAACATCATTATTTAATCTGGCCATTACATTTCCGGAATAAATATGATTAAAGGTATTTGGAGATAGATAACTTAATTTTTCCTCCAACGCATACTTGAAACTGGCAGTTGTCTTTTCACTAATTTTTGACATGATTCTATTTATTGGAATTCTAAGAGAATAACCCACAATATAAAGCAACGCAATACCTATCAATTCATCATAAATATCCTCTATTGAAAATGAAGAAGATAACATGAAGGAACTATCAACAGTATTGATAATACTACCCAGATATTTTGGAGCATAAACCAGAAGGGAAATTGAAGTAATCATTAAAATTGCAACTATAATAAAGTGAATTCTAAATTCAGAAGCATATTCATAAAATTTTTTGACTAAATCTAATTTAGAGTACTTGCGTTCCATCATTACACCTCCTGGATTCATTAAATAATTTTTTATATGTATCACATGTTTTTATCAGTTCATCATGCTTTCCCTGTGAAATAATTTTACCATTATCCAAAACAAGGATATTATCAAAGTAAGAATTATTCTCAAAATCATTGTCTATATAAATAACCGTCTTATTTTCAAGCCTTCTCTCAATATTTTCCTTAATGATTTTTTTTGAAGCAGAATCAATTGATGTGAATGCATTATCAAAAATATACAAATCATAATCATGAGCCAACGCTCTTGCAATCGTTAACCTTTGTTTAAGATCAAGAGTCAGATTATTTCCATTTTCATTAACTTCAAAGGCCAAATCCTTTGTGAATAATGCATCATTGCATGCATTAAGTGCATCTTCGCGTGAAATATTATTATCTCCCAAAGCAATATTTTCAAAGACACTGTCTTTGAATAAAAATACTTTATTGGTGGTTAAACTAACTTTTGCATTCCTATCAATAAGTATTTCACCGGAATCAATATTATGAAATCCCATCATAGAATAGACTAAAGATGTTTTACCCGAAGCGATAGGCCCAACAATTAATGTTTTTGACTTATCGGGAATTTTAAATGAAATATCTGATAAAATTTGCCTATCTGATAATGTAAGTGAAACATTTTTAAATTCAATCCCATCAAAATTATTTTCTTTTCCATAATCTGATGAAATTTTTTCTAAAGCCAGAACTTCTTCAATACGTACTGCTGAAGTATATGATAAAGGATATATTGAAACAAATGGGGCTAATGAATACAAATGATTAATTAGATAAACAATGTATAATGATACAAAAATTACATCATCAATATTTGACGCGCCAGTACTATACTTGTAAATAACATTAAACAGGAATGCCATAAGTATAATATCCACAGTAATTAACCAGATGAGTGAAAAATTTAACTTATACTGGAATCTGAAACCTTTTTCATATGCATTATCCGCTTCGTTTTTGAAAATATTATTTGAATGCTCTTCCTTAGAAAAAAGTTTAATTACTTTTAAACCAGAGATTTTATCCAAAAACAAAGCATTTAATTTACCGTACAACTTTTTAACTTTAAAATATAAGTTTGATAATTGATTTAATCTGAAAATGAAAATAAATGAGAAAATTAATACAAATACGATGAAAGCAAATGAAGTCCATAGAGAAATGGAATACAGGTTAATCGCAATACATATGCAAGCAACAACAATTAATAAAACACGCCTAAAAATAATTAAAACAAATGATTGTTCTGTATCAACACCTCTGATGAGTCTTGTCATCAATCCAGAATAATTAATTCTATTTAAATCTTCAATAGTCTTCAGATTAAGCAATATCTCAAAAAGTTTTTCTTTAAGGTCATAAGCAAACTTGGATGCTACCGAAATAGAAAGATAAGAAATTACAATTGAAGCTATAATTGACAAAATAATTGCTGTGGTCACATCAAATAAAATATCAGAAGGAATATTGAAAAGTCCCTTTTTTATATGCATTGCAATAATAGGAAATAGGTCTAAAACATTCAATTGAGATTCAACATTCACATATGTGAAAAATACAATTATCAATATCTTAAGCCATTGCCTTTTAAAAAGAAATTTCATCAATTCTTTCATGATATCACAGCTCAAATAAGTAAAATACCCACAATAGCTCCCGTAATGGTCGCAATCAAATTAACATGCTCATTGGTCAACATATTTGCCCTTTCAAATGTTGCGCCAAGAAAACTGTCCATAAAACATCCCACAGTACCAGATATTACAGAAACAACAATTGCAGATACAGGATTGGCAACAATGCCCAAAAGGTATGCAGATATACCGATAATCAATGCTCCAAACATTCCCACGGCAGTTCCAAGAACGGATACTGCACCATCAGTTCCGGGATCCACTTTTTGAAAAGTCGTTATAAGTCTAGGCTGCTGCAATATTCCAATTTCGGAAGCTAAAGTGTCTGCAGTTGCCGTTGCGATAGCTCCAATAAAACCACCGACAAAAGGCAGGTAATATCCTCCAAATGCAGCCATCATAAATGCAACAATACCATTTGAAATAACATTTTTAGATGATCTTCTTCCCTCATATTCTCCTAAGGAACGCTTATATGATTTGGAGTATCTTGTTGCAAGCAATGATAAAACAAGAAATATTATTAACAGGAGTAGCCAATGTGCACCTGCTGAAAATATGATTACAACTCCCATCAGCACCATAGTCAGGGAACCTAACAAATCCAGGGATTTTCTCTTATAGGTTATAAACCCTAAAATGAATAAGGCCAATACATATCCCCAGTTAATCATTACTGCATCCATAATATCACTACTCAAATTAAATACTATATTTATCTAAAATAGTATAAAAATTTTTATCACATGATTAAATTCAATCTAGATAATATAGTGGATATGCATTATTTTTAGATGCTATGACAATATCCTGCAAATTATATGGAGGAAGCATAATTTTAAAGTTTAAAATTTTGAATAAAGCTTCTATACTTTTTCTGCCTCCGTTAAATAGTTGATAAGTATTTTTTGGGATAAAAATGAATCCATTATTATTGACTTTTGAAGAACTATCAAATAATGTTTTGATAATCTCTTCATCAGCAGTATTAACAATGCTTTTATTTAAGTTAATGATAATGAAATCAAAATTACTCTCAATATCATTCACTTCATCGAATTTTACCTGCAAAACGTTGATATCCTCAATGAACTGGTCCGTTACAAAAAGCCCGATACCATATTTTTCGGCATCACAAATTATGTGTTTAATATCATCCACATATTCTTCATCACTTTTAAGCCCAACATCATTTGATTCGTCATTTAAAACAAGTGAAAAAGCATATTTTTCAACATCCCTTAAAAAATCAAGGTCATGCTGAACAGTAGATGGATTTTCATGAACCAAATAAATAGTGCCCGGACTTGAATCCAAATCTTCAGTTTTGAAAAATTCTTTTGAGATTCCTTGGTCAAAATCAGCAAAAAGGGTTTTGTGGTGGCTTTCCAGTTTGATACTGATGTTTTTCATAGGTGATGAACTAGCAAGAATATCATTTGGAACAATGAAAAATTTCATGACACCCTTTGCATATAACTGGTATGGTTCTTGTAACTGCTGTTTGAATAATTCAGGCTTCAAATAAGAAGTTAAAACGCAGTCAGTTTCATGATGTCCTGCAATCCTGTCTAAAAATTCAATGTCCATTCCTCCACCGACTGGACGGCAATTAACTTCAATGAGGACAGGACCTTTATCGTCAATCATATATTCTCCATGAACAGGACCGTATTTAATTCCAAGTGCTTCTGCTACTTTGTAAGCATATTCAATCATTTCTGCTTCACCAAGACCTAATCCATTAATGGTTTCGCATGATTCGTATACAATAGCCCCATCGCTTGTTTTAATCTTATTATATTTCCAAACCAGCGTTACACGAGGAACACCATCGCAGGATACGGTATTAACAATATATTCCTCACCATTAATACGTTCCTGAACTAAAAATTCCTCATTTTTATCTCCATAGTAATTGGTTTTGGTGGACAATAACTTAAATGCATTGATTAATTCATCTTTATTGGAACAAATTCTCACACTTGATGAACCTGCACTATAAACAGGCTTAATAACAACATCTTTAAGACCTTCACTTTCATAAAAATCAATTGTATCTTCAATAGTTGTTACCTTCTTACCTTTGATTGAACGAATACCAAATTCAGCCAAACGATTATGCATCTCATGTTTTAAAGTCATTGCATCAATATTTTCAATAGGGTTGCATAAAAGATTCAAATCATTGGCTAATTTAGTTGCCAGGATAACACCTTTCTCACTTCCCGGCAAAACCAAAAGAGGGTTATATTTACGAACCATTTCAAGAGTTTCTTCATAGGTGTCCTGTTCATAAATTAGTTCAAATTCCTGCTTAATTTTAGAATAACCTTCTCGCATACCTTCAGTATATATTCTTGCTTCTTCAGTGTCAGCACTACTTGTTTCTAAAACAACAGGATGACATCCCATATTTGTAATATCTTCAACAAAATTACGGCTTGTAGACATGCACTCTACAACAACAATATTTCTCATTAAAACTCTCCATAATGAAAAAATGCATTAAAAAAATGAAATAGAAAATTAAAAAAAAAGAATATGTAAAAGTAATCCTATTTGATTACTTTACTTTTGATAATTTCCACTCTTTTAAGTGGGTAGATTTTTTTAGCTCTGTGGTAAATTTCAGAAGCTAATTTACCGTTTACTGATGATTTAACTAA
>NZ_JAZTXC010000119.1:0-46607 GCF_045636185.1 Methanobrevibacter sp.
TTAAATAAATTAATATTTGCTAAATTAACATGATAATTATGGGCAAAGATACTAGGGAAAATACTGTGTTAATTAAAATGCAATCAGAGGTTAATTCGAAATCTAATTTGTAAGTTATAGCTAAAAGCATTGACAGCATTCCAGATGGCATTGCAGCTTCGACAATAGATACATCAAATTGCAAGTCTGAAAGTCCTAAAAATGACACGATTAAAAATGCAATAAATGGGAAAAATGCTAATTTTATAATTGAAGTAAAAATAATTGCTGATTTTGAACGTCTTAAACCTTCCAGATCAATAGAAATACCTAAAGATAACATGATTAATGGAATGGCCCCATTTCCCAAATAATTAACAGTATTATCAATGACCGGCCCAATAGGAATATTAGTTAAGTTAAGTAAAATTCCAAAAACAATAGCCCATAAAGGGGGAAATAATGCGATTTTTTTAATTGCTGTTTTAATATTTCCTCCGAACTTTAAAATCAGAACAAAAGACAAAATTAAAAAAATGGCCATAGTTGCGGTATCACAAAATATAGCTCTTAAAAATCCTTCATGGCCATATATACCTAAACTTACAGGATATCCCATAAAACCAGTATTAGCAATCATGACAGTTATTAAAATACTCCATAAGTGTTTGTCAGATATGTTAAATGTTTTTAGAATAAAATAAGAAATTATGCCGGTTATGAATGATGAAGCTAAAATAACAAATGGAAGAATTCCCAACTGTGGAAGCAAAGATAAATCAGCAGTATAAAGGGCATGAAATATCATGCAAGGAAGTAAAATGTAAATCACAATATTATTTAAAGAATCAACATCCTTAAAAGATAAAAAATCAATTCGCTTTAAAAAATAACCTAAAGCAATCATTAAAACAATAGATAAAATTGTAATTTCAATAGCATTCATTACATAAAAAGTAGTTAATTAAAATATATAAAATTAAAGGAAAAAGAAAAAAAAGATGAAGATATTTAGTCTACAATACCTTCATTAGTAATTTTGAATACACATTCACCTTCAGGTAAATGAGGACTGTCGACTAAACGAGCAATTCTTTTACCTGCAAGTCCTTTTTTAAGCCAAATTCTATAAGTAGATGCATGTCCTAAAACGTGACCACCAATAGCTTTAGTAGGACTTCCAAAGAATGAATCTGGTTTAGCTTGAACTTGGTTTGTAATAAATACAGCTACATTGTAAGTATTAGCAATTTGTTGAAGTGAGTGTAAATGTTGATTTAACTTTTGTTGTCTTACAGCTAAAGACTCTCTTCCAACATATTCTGCCCTGAAGTGAGCCATTAATGAGTCAACAATAACTAATTTAACATTAGTACCATTTTGGATAAGCTCATTAATTTTATCGACCATTAAAATTTGGTGAGATGAGTTGAATGCACGGGCAACATGAATTCTTTGTAAAACATCTTCAACATCTAATTCAAAACCATTAGCAATTTGTTTAATTCTTTCAGGACGGAATGTATTTTCAGTATCAACAAAAACACAATCTCCATCAAGACCACCTAATTCCTCTGGCAATTGAACGGTTACTGCTAATTCATGAGAAATTTGACTTTTACCGGATCCGAATTCACCAAATACTTCAGTGATTGCTTGAGTTTCTATACCACCAGCAATTAAATCATTAAATCCTTTACTTCCTACAGAAATATGACCAACATCTTTTCTTCTTTCATCTACTTCTAATGCAGTTTCAAAGCCAATGTCTTCAGCTTTACGTGCTGCTTCAATTACTTTTTCAGCAACACCTTCACCAATTTCTGCTTTAACTGATAATTCTTTTGGAGTAGCAGTAGCTAATCTCATCATATCTGCAAAACCTGCATCTCTCAATTTTTCAGCTGTTTTTTCACCAACACTTGGTAAATCTTCTAATTCCACCATAATAATCCATCCTTAAATTTAATTTAATAATATTTTTGTAAAATTTTCTTTGGGCTGAGTTTTCTATCCTCATTATATTCATCATATCTAACATTTGCAATTACTTCAACTGTAATACCTTCTAAATCTTCTATTCTTCCATCTAAAGCACCAGGATCATCAGTAACAATATTGACAATTTCCTCTTTAGACATTTCAAGTAAATCTTCTACAAGATTATCAAAGAATGTAATTCCAATTTCACCAGTATCATCAACTAATGTTGCAGGAATCATGATTGTAGTGTTAGGTTCATCAAATGTTTCTCCACAGAATTCACAAGTAGTTTCACCATCAAGTTCTATGTTTCCAATTGTATTAGTACAGTTAGGACATTTTCTAAGGAGTAATCTATCTGAAACAATCTCTTGAAGAGTACCTGTAACACGTACATTGAAATCTTCATCTTCAATTGCTTCAATATCCTTAGGAACATAAATTGCTTCTTTTAATTCATCAAATGAAGGTAAATTCATTAATTCTTCATCACTTGGTTTTACAATAGCTGTAGATTCACCAACACTTAAGGTTAATTGATCGTTATAGAAATCAATTCTTGGATTTTGGATTTTTATTGCTTCACCTTCATCAAATTCTCTTTTAGCATCATCTCCCCACAAGGATACTCTAATAGCTTGTGAGTTATCAGCAATTTCAATATTTCTAACAAGGTTTTTGGTACCGTCATCCCTTTCAAATTCACGGGCATCGAATACTTCAAAAATTCTTGCAACAATAAAGATATTTTCATCATATTCATCTAAATCTGAAATTTCACGATATTCATAAATCATTTTTTCCAATGTTTCGAATGACGGTAAGAATTTAGCTTCTTCTTCAGACAATTTAACGATTCTTGAAGATGAACCAATGTTTAAGCCAATTGAATCCATAGTGAATTTTACTCTAGCATTTTCAACTAAATAAGCGTCACCAACATTTAAATCGATTTCAGTCTTATCATCCCATAAAGATAATTGAACAACATGAGTTCCATCAGAAAGTGAAGCAGAGCGAACATGTCCTACACTGCCATCAGTTTGTCTTTCAAAGGTTCTGACGCCACCAACAGACATTATTCTACCCATTACATCAACGTCAACGCCATCTTCATCATATAACATTACTTGTTCAATAGGAATTGGCTGTAATTTTTCTCTAATTGAATCGAATAATGTTAAATCATCATCTGATAAGTTTGTAGGATTTACAGTAATTTGAGTTGAGAAATTAGTATTAATGGAATGCCCTTCTGGAGTATATTCATCATAAACTACATTTCCACCAATTAATTTAACAATGTCTCCTTTTTTAATATCCAAATCAGCAGCGTCTCCCCACAAAGTTACACGAATGGATCCTGTATCATCAGTAATATTGAAGTTTCTTAATTGTCCTTCACTTTGATCTGATTTTCTAATAAATTTTCTAACATCTTGTATTTTACTTACAACACCAATTATTTCAACATCAGAATCTCCGTCATCCAAATCGCCAATTTTTGAGACCTCGTGTACAAAATCAGGCACATCAAAGTCACCTTTAATTATTCTTCCATCCCAGTGACTTAATGATTTTTCATCATTGCGTTCTCTTACTTGAGCTTGAAGAATTTTAACAGTATCCCCATCGTTTAAATCTAAAGATTCGATTAAATCAACATTTTTATTCCATAAAGTATATGAAATAGTTCCAGAAGCATCTTGAAGCTCTAAAGAACCAACTTTACCATCCTTACCATTTTTATTATAAGATCTAACAGGAGGGATTCTGACTATTCTAGCAATGACATTCACTGTGGTATCAGGTTTTACATCACTGATAGGTGTGATTTCTTCTTTGTAAATAGGATAATCATTAGGATTTGCATCAACAACCTTTTCAAATACTGATCTAGGTCTCATTGTAGCTTCAAGGCCAGAATATCCGTCTTTAATATCAACATCACCAACATGGACAATATCTCCTTCGGAAATATTCTTTAAATGTTTAATATTTTCAGTCCATAAGACAACACGAATTTTACCGGTTTTGTCTTCTACATCAACATTACATACCTTACCGGATTTTCCTTTGCTTGTTGTAAATGATTTTGGATTACTTATGATTTTAACTACACCAGTAAATGATTTATTATTATCTCCAGGTTCCAATAATCCGATATTATCACTAGAATATTCTTCTCTTTCAGTTAAAAATTCATTTTCATTATCTACATATTCTCCGATGATTGTATCTGCAAAAGTTTCTTCATTCATAAAAGAAGCATGTGCATTTTCTCTTTTTAGCTCATTCATTTTTGCTAAAAACTCTTCTTCAGAAAGATGATCTTTAACTTGATTGTATTTTTCTAAAAGTTCATCAGTCATTACAATTTCTTCAAAAGAAGAATCTTCATCATTTTCCTCTATTGAATTTTCAGATGATTGAATTTCATCAGCACCAATATGATTTTTAACAACTTCTTTTGCTATATCTTCTTCATTCATAAAAGGTAAATTTTCAAATTCTGGACGAATCTCATCCATTTCAGCTAAGAATTCTTCTTCAGAGAGTATATCTTCGACTTTTTTGTATTGTTCTAAAATTTCTTTTTCCATACCAAACCCCTCATTAGAAAGTTAATTATTATTTTGTATTTTCTTATAATATAAGTGATGTGGGAGAGCATTTGAAGAGTAATATTTTTTAAAAATATTTCTAATAATTGCCCAAATAAAATATAAACTAATAAATATGTGGTGATTATTAATATGCATTAGGATTTTTCTTTACAATAGTTTTAATCATGATACCTAAATCCAATGCCATATGCCAGTTTTCTACGTATTCAATATCGTATTCTATACGTTTTTTAATAGAAGTATCACCCCTACAACCATGAATTTGAGCCCAACCAGTTATGCCTGGCCTAACTTGATGCTTGACCATATATTTAGAAATTTCTTTTCTAAACTCATCAACATAATATGGCCTTTCAGGTCTTGGACCAACTACACTCATATCACCTTTTAAAACATTGAAAAACTGAGGCAATTCATCGATACTGGTTTTTCTAATGAAATCCCCAACCTTGGTTTTTCTAGGGTCGTCTTTCGTAGTCCATCCGGATTCTTCATCATTCGAGTTTTGAACCTTCATACTACGGAACTTATACATCTTAAAAGGTTTTCCATGGAACCCTATTCTTTCCTGTTTAAAAATAATAGGTCCTGGAGAAGTTAATTTTATTGCAATTGCAGTGATAATCATGATTGGAGAAGTTATGATAATGGCCACTATAGAAATAAGATAATCAGAAAGAAATTTCAAGAATTTATTGAAATTATCATCCAAAGGAACATATCTGATATTAATTATTGGAATATCTTCAACCATATCAACTGACGGTTGAGCCGGAAAATATCTTATATAATCCGGAATTATTTCTGCTTTTATTCCAACACGTTCACAGCTTTCCACCAATTCATCGATTTTATAATAGTATTTCAATGGAATAGCCAAAACAACACGGTCAAAACTATTATTATCCAGAACATAATCTAAATCGCTGAAAGAACCTATGATTTTACTTCCTTCAATCTCCATGCCAACACGGTCACTTCTTCCTAAAAATCCACTAATATAAAAACCCAAATAAGGATTATTTCTTATTTTTCGTGCAAAAGTAAATGCTAAATCATTGTCTCCGACAATAAGAATATGCTTAAGATTTCTATTATCTATACGTATCCTTTTAAGGAAGCTTCTAATAATAAATCTTTCAATAATGCCCAATATTGATGCAACAACAGCTAAAAGGAATAGCATGATTCTTGAGAAATCGGGCTGATTTAAAATAAACAGGATAGCAACTAACACGACAAATGCTACAATATTGACTTTAATAATCTGAGTAGCTTCTGAAAAAATCGTTTTATAGGTTCTACGAGGCTTATATAATCCAAAAGAGAAGTATAAAATTAAATATACTGGAATAACAACAAATAACAGGAAGAACACATAACTCTCAATAGGCAAATGTCCTCCAATAGGGCCAAATACTGTAGTTTTAAAACGAATCCACCATGAAATAGCTAAAGAAATAGCTAAAACAGCAGCATCAAGCAAAACCATTACAATATTAAACCATTTTTGATTTTCCCTTATCATATATTAACCACGAAAATTAGTTAATATAATTATATATTTCATCAATATTTAATTTTTCTTTTTAAAAATATTTAAAAAAAGTTTGAAAATACATAATAAGAATATTCCCAAATATACTATAACGTTTACTAAAAAATTATACTTTTTGGAGTGATGTTTTTTATAATAAATATACATGGCACGGTAAAACTCATAAATAAGTTTAGGTCTTTGTTTTTTACTGCTGGCCCCCTTAAAGTGAGTTATTTTACCTTTTCCATAATATAATATTTTCCAGCCTGCCTCCTTAATTCTATAGCAGAAATCAATGTCCTCACCATACATAAAAAATGTCTCATCTAAAAGGCCTATATCATCCAAAACTTCTTTTCGGGTGAAAATAAATGCACCGGTCAGACAATCAATTTCATAAATGCCATCATCATCCAAATCGTCCAGATTATAGTTGTCATCTTCACTTTTGGTTGGAATATGAAACAATCTGAAAAAAGAATTTTTTACATTAGGAAAACTGCGTTTACATGCTTTATCAAGAGTTCCATCCTCTAAAAGTACCTGACATCCACAGGCTCCAACATCAGGATTATTTTCCATGAAATTGTAAATGTCTTCTAGGGTATTTTGCCAGACTACTGTATCTGAATTCAAAAGCAGAACATACTTAGAATCAACGATTCTTAAAGCCTGGTTATTGCCCGCAGCAAAACCGTTGTTTGATTTGGATTGTATGAATTTGACTTTATCTTTAAAGAACTCTTTAAGTTTAGATAAACTATCATCCACAGAAGCATTGTCAACAATAATAATTTCAATGCTGAACGGATAGGAATACTCCAATATTGAATTGACAGTATTTTTAGTTAATTCGAAGGTTCCATAATTTACTATTACGACTGATAAATCCATGATATTTCACTTTTTTAAAAATTTTAATGTATTTATAATCAATTTATACTCTAGTTTAAAATAATTTTTCAGGTTATCTTTTTTAAAATTTACCTTTTCAAGTCCGGACCTTGTGGATAGTCCTTCCTTAATGCCTTCAAGATAAAGTGAACCAAATCCTTTTTTTACAAAGAAAATGTATTTGATTAAAAAACCTAAAAACAGAAATATGATATTTAAAATCTTCAATGGAATTGGTAAATTTTTATAAACTGTCCATACATTATTTCGAGCGGCAATTCTTACTTTAAAATCATTATATCTGCTTCCGCTCGTTGCACTTCCAATATGATAAACAATTGCATCCGGACATAACAAATTTTTATATCCGTTGATTTGTGATCTAATTGCCAAATCAACATCTTCCATATATGCAAAAAAATTATCATCAAAAAGGCCGATTTTATCTAAAATCTCTTTTTTGTATAATGCTGCCCCAGCACAGCTAGAAAAGATTTCAAAAACTTCTGAGTAATTATCTGAATCCTGATTTTCCCCAATTTTTTTGGTCCATCCAAGCAAGTTATATTCATCCCCTGCATCATCTATGAGCTGTCTGTTGTCTGACTGAAGCATTTTAGCTTGGACCGAAAAGACATTATTCTCCTTAATTAAGTCCAGCATTGCCTTAATAGAACCCTTTTTAATTTCTGTATCATTATTCAAAGAGAAAATATAATCATACTTTGCATTTGATATTCCCTGATTGACAGCAGGTGCAAAACCCAAATTTTCATCATTTTTAATTAGAATAACAGGAAAATTAAAAGAATTGCTTTGAATATAATCAATGCTAGAATCCGTGGATCCATTATCAATTATTATTACTTCTCCAATATATTCACTGTCATTATTAAGTGATTTAAAATAATTTTCAAGGAATTTGACTCCATTATAATTAGGGGTAATTACTGAAACTTTCATATGAATCTAAATTGAATTTTTGAATTTTCTCCACATTATATAATATAACTTAGGATTTAATAAAAATAACTTAATTTTAAGGGAGAACTTTTTATCGCCTTTAAAATAGGATAATTTCCTAAAAAGATCTAAATCCTTCATTTTTTTAATTACTTCATCATAATCATAATTATGATAAAAAAAGTAGTTCATATTTCCAAAAATAGCTTTTGGAATTCTGGAACTATTCACTAATTCAGTCAGGTCATTCTGATTTTGTTTTTTGAAAAAAGTAGCCAAATCCTCTAAAACAGAAATATAATCAAAGCGGTTTAGTTTTGAAGTATTGCTTAATGATTCTTCATGCTGAATATAATAATAGGTAATTTCATTACCAATCTTTACAGAATCACCATAACATAATGCTCTTAAAGCGAAATCGGTATCTTCACCATAGTTTACATCTTCACGAAACTGTAAATTATGTTTTTTTACTATATCTGTTTTATATGATAATTGAACAAAATTAAAAGGTATTTTCATTTCTAATTCTAACTTAATAAAATCTTTAGCATTTATTTCATCAAAATCGTAATAATGAGGATTTTTTATCTCTTCACCCTCTTTTTTAACCATTTGTGTTAAGCTAAAATCATATCCTTCATTGTATAATTGGGATAAGTGATTTGTTAAGATATAATCGTCACCATCTACAAATACAATGTATTCACCGCAAGCAAGTGAAATTCCCTTATTTCTAGCTGAACTTACTCCATTGTTTTCCTGATGAATAATTTTATGGGGTATTGGACAATTATGGAATTTTTCTTCTATAACCTTTAAAGTATTATCCGTTGAACCATCATCGATTATAATCACTTCAAAATCCGTGAAATCCTGATTGATAATTGAATCTAGGGTTGCTGATATATAGTCCTGCTCGTTAAATACCGGAAGTATAACGCTTACCTTAACATTATCCATTTTTATCACCCTCATTCAGGACAAAATCAACAACTCTTGCAGATGCCTTGCCGTCGATTTCATTAAATTGGGTTTTAGTAAAGGCCTCCAATTTGGAAGTATCAATGCCTTCAGAGATAACATCAATTAATTCATTAGTTGTATAAACAATAGGTCCCGGAAGGTCTTTCTTATAATCAAGGTAAAAACCACGTTCATTAGACAGGTAATTATCCAAATCATAAGCAAAGAATACAATAGGCTTATTTAAAAGTCCAAATTCTATCATTATTGACGAATAATCTGAAATCAATATGTCTGATAATAATAACAGCTCCTGTTCGTTTTTATAATCGCTGCAATCAATGTAATCTCCGTCAACTGAAATATCGCCAGAATAAAATTTCCTAATCTTAGGATGAAGTCTTAAAACTAAAACATAATCATCAGATAATTTATTATTGAATTCCTTTAAATCCAAATAATTGAAAACATTATTATATTTTTCATTTTCTCTAAATGTTGGAGCGTATAAGATTATTTTCTTATTTGAATCAATATTATATTTTTTATTAAAATTCTGCCTCAATTTATTAATATCATGATTTTTAAAATAATAATCTGCCCTTGGAAGACCTAAAGGTTTAATTTTAGACTTATCAATTTGAAATGCTTCACTATAGTAATTTTCATTATATGAAGAAGTAATAATCAAATAATCCGTATTATCTGATATTAACTTAAGCATTGAAGCATTTTCAATACTGCCTCCAAACTTTTTAAATGCACCTGGAGCATGCCATAATTGAATAACACATGCTTCATCTTTAAAATTCATAAATGCTAAAGGAAAGAAATTATCATTTAAAAATACATATTTGGAAGTGGCAAGTTTTTTGAAGGAATTGAAAGATAATTTATCCTTATAATAATAATGAAACTGAAAATTACCTCTTTTTTCCAATTCTTTTTTAATATATTCTAAATTACCTGTGAATGACTCATTAGAATCTATTATGAAAGAAACCAAATAATCATTTATACGAAACTTAGTGAAAAGATTAAATAATTTCCCAAATAATTTATGCTTTAAAAACATAGCTTACCCTCTCCGTGCTGAAAATGAAGTAATTAATCTAAAAATACCTCGATATCTTGAAATAGAATTAATACTTTTAAGTGTCTTTTCATAATTATCCTCTAAAATAGGTTTGGTTAAACCAGAATAAATCCTCTCATTAAAACCTGGGATGATTTCAACATCCTTTTTAAGAAGCTCGTTAATATTGGAAATTAATTCTAATTTTTCATCATCCGAAATATCACTGACAATTAAACTTGTAATCCAATATACAAAGTGCATATTAAAAATATCCGCATAGTATTGGTTAAAATCATTGTTATTTAAGAATTCATTTGTTTGCCAATATCCTTCAATCATTTTACCCAAATATTTTTTATTTCTAATGTGAATCGTAGATTTATCTCCTTCAACATTACGGATGTAGTAATTGTAAGTATAAACATTATCCAAATAAACGGTACATGATGATTTAAATAAAGATACTATAAAAAAGTATAAATCTTCAGCCAGCATTCTTTCCAAAAAGCGAATATCATTTTCAATTAAAAAATCTTTTCTAAATAATTTACACCAAATTGCAGGATCTATTGAAAATAAGCGTGTATCATCATCAACACTACTAACAACGATATTTTCCCCATTGAAAATCGTTTTAACCTTTTCTCTTTCATTGGGATAAATCTTATAATAATTTGTAATGACCATGTCTGCATCATTTTTTACCGCATGATTATACATTATCTCAAAAGCATTTGGGACATAAGTATCGTCATGGTCTGAAAAAATTACAAACTCAGAATCGGCCAAAGATAAGCCAATATTACGTCCAGTTCCAGGAAATCCAGTATTATCTTCTAAAAATACTGATTTAACATTATAAAAATTCTTATCAAATAAATTAAGTAAATATAAAGTATATTCATCATCGGAACAGTCATCGACGAAAATAATTTCGATATTCTCAAAGCCCAAACTTTGATACATTATTGAATCAAAAAAAGCATTGAGAAATAAACCTGAATTATATGTTGGAACAATCACACTAACCTTATACTTTGCCATTTTATCCGACCAATTTGTTTTTTATTCTAGAAATGAAACTTCTATTATTCATATTTTCTTGAGTTTTTCCTAATTTATTAGATTCCAAAACTGCATCATCAAATTTCTTATTTAATATTAAATCAACCAATTTATTATATCTTTTTTTAAAGAATGGATCTTCACTATAATACTTATTAAATATATCATAGGACTTTATAAATAATTCTTTTTTGTCATCATCACTTATCTTAGATAAAACTATTGTATATAACCATGATGTGAGATGGCTCTTAAATATTATTTCACCATAAGATGTCTTATTTAAACTTATTAACATCTCATCGATTTTATAATATCCCTTTAAGATTGCTTCAATATATTTACGATTCCTTACATGAATAGTTGATTTATCATCATCACTATCTCTAATTTTGTAATTATAAGAATAAAAATCATTAAGATAAATAATTCCATCAGCTTTTAGGCAAGAATATGTGGCAACATAAACGTCTTCAGCCAACATACCTTCTAAAAAGCAAATATCATTTTCCAATAAAAAATCTTTTCTAAATAATCTAGTCCATATCGCAGCAGGCACTCTTAAAAGATTTTTATCTTCATCAATACATAAAACCTGTATTTCACCAGAATCTTTATAGATTGACTTGAATGGAACAGTTTTATTTGGATAAACTTGATTAAAATTGGAAATAAGCACGTCATTTTCACCAATTTTATTGCACATCACTTCAAAAGCATCTTCCGCGTATGTGTCATCATGATCAGCAAAAATGACATAATCTGCATCAGCTAAATTCAAGCCAATATTTCTACCGGTGCCCGGAAATCCCGAATTTTTATCTAAAAACTCAACTTTTACATTATTGTAAGATTGATTAAGCTCTTTTAATAAATCAAGAGTATAACTGTCAGTTGATTTATCATCAACAAAAATAACTTCAATATTTTCAAATCCAATATTTTGGGACTTAATGGAGTCTAAAAACTCATTTAAGTAATCTCCAGTATTATATGTAGAAACAATAACAGAAATTTTATAATCAGACATTTTAATCAGTTAATTTATTATATAATGAAATATATTCATCACACATCGCATTTAAATCTTTAAATTCAATTTTTGAAATACTTGAAAGTTTATTTTCATAATCATTTTGATTTATATTAATTATTAAGTTATAAATCTCATTTATATTTGTATAATCGACCAACCATCCAGCACCGGTTGAAGAAATTCTTTGCTTTAAAGCACCCAAATCACTTGCAATTACAGGAATACCTGCCATCCATGACTCCGTTAAAGTATAGGAATATGTTTCTGGACAAGTTGATAAAATCAATGCGAAAGAAGGGTTAATATCAGTCACTATTCTATTAAAATCCTTACGTTCATACTTTCCATGATTAACACCATAGCTGTTTAAATTTGGAATAGTAGTCCCCATAAAATGCAGCTCCAAATTTTTGTCTTTGTCAAATTCTTTGAGCTGTTTAATTATTAGTGAACCTTTATGCGGAGAAACATGTCCCGGAACTAAAATTTTAATTGGTTTAGATGTTAATTGTGCTTTATAGGAAGATTTATCAATTTTTACACCATGCTCCACGACATTGAAATTATCTAAATCCGGATAAATTTCCTGATAAACATCAACAACACTTTGGGTAGGTGCTACATTAATAGATGATTTTTCCAAAAGACCTTTACATTCCTTATGCCATCTTTCAAGGATTATTTCATTAGTAATATCAGATTTATGAGCTATTCCTTTGCAGTTTTGGCAGTTAAAGTTACAATATTGACAATCATCATCTACCAAATGGATAGATGGACAAATATAATAGAAGTCATGTAGATTAACAATAAATGGAATTGATTTTTTTGTTAGGATATTGATTAAATCAAAACTATGATTAATTAAATGATTTATATGAACAAGCCTAATTCCCAATTTTGAAAGGATTTCATCGTAAACGATAGCCAAATCATCATTGGAAAAAATGTTTTCAAAACTGTCCTGTGAAATAAAATTATCATCATTGTCAATTACGGAAAAATTCGTATTGAAAGAAATATTATAGTTAGCAATCTTTTCTAAATTTTCATGAACATTCCATAATTCAACATCCTCACCATCAGAAGTTAAAATAAAAGCATTGTAGTCATCAGGTAAGTTATCAATAATATCCATATTTAAAAAACCAGTACCTCCGACAGTGCCAATTTTTTCATGCAGAACAAATAGAATATTTTCCCTATTCTCGCCATAAAACTCAGAAAGATCTTTGTTTTCAACTTTAATTTGACGATTTTGATTAATTCCATATAATGCATAGTGAACTAAGGGATTGATATCAACATCAGAATAATGATTTTTGTAAAAAACCCCATCAAATGTATCGTTAGGCTTTTTGCCTTCATTAAAACCAAAAAAAATATAGTGAAGCAGAGGATCCATTCCAGATGAAGCAACCTTAGGATATTTTTTTAAATAAAATTCATCATCAAATAAATTATTTTTACGAATAGCTTTATATCCTTTTGTAATTTCTGAAGCTTTATCTTTATCTTTAATCTTATAAGAAATATATCTGCTTGGAAACTTTGAAAAAAGTTTATTTTTAAAACTCATAACCATCTCTTATTATTTTTTCAAGTTTTTCTAAAAATTCTGTTGTAAAATCATTATCGATTTTAATAAAATTATTATTTGGCCTCATATCATCAAAAGAAACAACAATATCATAATCATCAGTATTTAGATTATTATTGTCAACAATAACCTTTACAATATCGCCGCGTGCAACAAGATTATTTAATTTATAACTATCAGTGAATGAAATCAAAATATCACAAGAATTACCAATATAATTATTTTCCATATCCATAATCACTTCAACAGAATAATTAAGATCATTAAAGTTTTTAGAAATTTCCGATATTAATTCTCCATTTTTAGAATTTGGCTTATCTACAATAGTGATTTTAAGATTCTTTTCTGTGAAAAATTTATTTGAATTAATTTTATCTAATAATAAACATCTTGATAAATACTGACCCCATTTATTCCAGAAAATAGAGTAATTATTTTTATCATTTTCAAAATAACTTTCATTTTTAACACGTGTACTAGATTCATGATGGAACAATACTGAATTGCCGGCAAATAAAATTTTATAACCCTTTTTATGTAATTTTAAACAAAAATCAACATCTTCAAGGCCGTAAAAATATTCCTCATCCAAACCAGAAAGTTCTTCATAAACGTTCTTATCAATTAAATTAACAGCACCAGTAACAGCAATAGATTGATTATTTTGAGTTAGCTTGGAATCAAAAATATCTAATTTGGAATCAGATTTATTAACTGCATATAAACAGCAAGGATACATCCTTTCAGCAAATATATCTCCACTATGCTGTATTTTATATGAAGAAACCCTATTTGAAGTAAAATAATAGGGAAAAATAAGTTTAGCCCCGACAGAGACTACATCATCATTATAATAAATTGTACCAACCAGTTCATTCAACCAACCATATGTAGGTTCAATATCATTATTCAATAAAAGTAAATATTTGCCTTTAGCTATTTTAGCCGCATCATTATTTCCTTTAGAAAAACTAACATTAATATCATTTTCAATGACTGTTATTGGTAAATCTAGACTTTTTAAAAAACTAACAGAATCGTCTGTTGAGGCATTATCCACAACAATGATTTCATAATTGGAATAATTAGTCTTTGAATCAAAGTCTTTAAACAAACGTTTAAGATGAGTCAAACCATTTCTATTTAGAATAATAATAGATACTAGTGGTTCTGCATCAAATTCATAATTAGATAAAAATGCCAAGTTAGTTTCACAAATTTCCTCTTTTCTTCTAATTGAATATGCCTGCTGAATTATTTTACCTTCTGATTTGCCATGAGCAATATAATGTAATAATGGATTTAAATGTGCCTGTTTAACATCAGGATAAGCTTTTAAGTAAAAATCTGAATCAAAATCTAAGGAAGGTAATTTGCCCTCTTTATATCCTTTGGTCAAATAATGATTGAGAGGATCTCCTTTAAAATCATCATAAGTTTCACTGTAAAATTCACTGTCAAATAATCCTGAATTTTTTATTTGACTATAATATTTACGATTTTTAAGCATGGATTTTAAATTTGACAAAGAACCCCCATTAACAATATTTTTAACCATTTAATCACCTTTATTTTTTATATTTCGTAATTTACTAGTCAATTTCCAGGATGTGGAATCCCTAACATTGTTAATTTGTCTATCCCAATAATCCCTATTTTGATTTAAAGCTTCGGCCTCATCTCTTAATGCATCAATATCATTGAAGAGTAAAGTAATTTCCTCCTTTGTTAAGGTATTCGTTTCTTTGATATTGCCTTCAAGAGATTTTATTAAATTCCTGCTTGTAATATAATCTTCTACTTTAACATTATGATGATATTCTTGGTTGTCTATTGCCCAATATTCATTATCCCAATAATAAACAGCTCCCACAGAAGGATGGAAGTCATTCTTCCACATCAAATAAGTAAAGCTTAATTGATCCTGATTAGTGTAATTAATTATTTCTTCCCACCATTGCTCCATTAATGAAACAATTTCGGGGTCGTTATGCTTTCTAAAAATAGCTCCTAAAACCGGAAGACCATAATGGGTGGGCATACCCTCTAATTTGTATTTTTCAACCTGATTTAAGATTGAATAATTAGAATATCTTGCAAAAGGCAATGATTCCATTGCTTCATCATAAATACAGTCACGTTCCGGATGAACAACAGTTAACATTGAAGAATTTACATATTTATAAATATATTCGCGAATACTACCTTTAATCTTAAAAGAACCGTCAATCCAAAAACTGTATTTATCATCTGGAAAATATTTATTTGGAAAAACTTTATACTGTTTAGCAATCCTATTATCATCTAATGTAGAATCTTCCATCTGAATAATTTCCCAGGTATCAGACTTTAGATTAGGATTTTGAGTAAAGCATACATATTTTGTATTATCATCGATGAATTCTGGTTCTTTTAATGAATCATAATCCCCCGTAAATGCTGTATAAATTACTAATTCATTATCTTTAATATCATTGATTAAATTTTCATCGATTTGAAGACTAAATTTAAATAAATCACTTAAAATAAAACTATCAACATTTGATTCATATCTAGTTTTCACTACTTCATAGGGATTCTCATCTTCATTCATAAAAATCAGCTAAATAAAATATATTAATAATAATATCTTTTTGATATTAATTAAATATATCTAAAAAAAATTTCTAGAAAAATTTCATCATTTCAGGAAGCGCTTGTAACATTGCTTGAGCACCTAAAATAAATATTGCAAGCCCACCTATGAAATTAATATACCTTGCATATTTAATAGCTACCCTAGTACCAAATGTACCAATTAAAAGCCAGCAAAGTACAGCCGTGAAACTTAAAGCCGCCAACCCGATAGGGTCAACACCTGCACCAACACCCTGTGCCGCTAAAATAAGGTTTTCGATGTTTCCAAAAACAATTAAGCCAAAAAATTGTTTGAACTCATTTACCACGATTATTCACCTCTGAATGCCTCAATCATAGCTTGAGCACCTAAAACAAAAATAATTAATCCACCGAAAAAATCGATAAAACTCACATAAGGCAGTGCAATTCGAGTTCCAAAGGTTCCAATAGCTAACCATATAGCTACTGCAATAAAACTTAAAATCCCTAATTTAAGAGGGTTAGCTCCAGCCACAACTCCTTGAGAAGAAAGAACCAAATTTTCAATATTCCCAAATATTATCAAACCAACAAATGGCAAATATTGTTCCAACATATAAATCTCCTTCCGCATTCGGAAGATAACTTCCGAAAAAAATTCCTTTCAATAAATAGTATTATTATTTAAATATATATAAAATTAACTTATTTTATTCAATACTTCATCCCAGATTTTTACTCTGTTTTCGACTGTATAATCAGTTAAAACCTTATTCAATGCATTATTCCTAAAGGTTTTTCTTAAATCTTTATCCAAAATAAGTTTTTCAATTTTTTCAATCCATTCATCTTCATTTGATGCCAAAAATCCGTTAACCCCATCATTAACGACAGTATTATAAACACACATATCTGAATAAACACCAGGAAGAGCTAATACCGCCAATTCAATAAATTTTAACTCACTTTTACACTGATTAAATGGTGAATCTTCAAGAGGAACAATAGCAATGTCCCAATTGATTGCCCCAGGTAGCCATTTCATGAATTTTTCAAAGTCCATATTGTTTGGAGGAAGTTGAATTGAGTTAAACCAATCCTCATCAACATTGTCTTCAGCATTAAATCCACCGATTACCTCAAAATCAAAATCATATTTTTCCTTTAATTTTAATATAACATTTTTTATTAAGAATAAATCTTTAGAATGGGTTAATGTTCCATAAAACCCTAATTTAAGCCTACCTTCAGTTTTAATATTATCCTTAACATCCAATACAGAATCCACATAGTAATTTGGTATGATAACCACTTTATTTTTATCAAATCTGGATGCTAAAGTTGATGTTGTGACTGTAATAACCTCACTGGCATCAATAAAATCATTTATAGAATCTGAAACTCTATTTACATATTCATATGAAGGACTATTCGGTTCAACACCCAATAAATCATCATCTGTCTCATAAACCAGCTTAATGCCGTATTTTTTGCATTTTTTGCGTAAAACATCTAAAAAAGGAAGAATTCTTTGAACAACAACCACATCAAATAGCTTACATCTTAAAATATTATCAATATCCATCATTACAAAACTATCCATACCATACATAAAGAAAGTGAATTTTTTACTTTCAGATAATTTTGAAAATAAAGCATGTAATCTTATATATGGACAAGGAGCTAAATTTTCAAATGAATCATTTGTAAAAACTCCTACACGAATTGTATCCAGTTCAATAGGATTTTCACGTTGAATATATGGAATTAAAGTTCTTTTATCACGAATATAATAAGAATTAGAAACAACATTTTCAACAGTTGATTTTTCATTTGCAAAATATTGTTTATAGAGGTCCATTTCAAGTGTATTAATATAATTATTATCCAATACATTAACCTGATTTTTTTTATAAAAACCATGCAAAACATAATCTAAAATAGGATTATCAGCACCATAATTATTTTTATAGAATTCTAAGTTAAAAATATCGCTGGTATATGATTGCTGAACTTCCAGTGAATCTTTGATACCATAATATAAATAATGAAGAATATAATCTAAATCATTTAAGTTATTGTGAACTTCTAAATATTTATCCTCATTGATAATAGCTAAACTCTTAATGCGAGAGTATGCATCCTGATATTTAGAAATTTTTTGAGGATTTCCTTTAGATTTAAATGCTATATAAGCCTTAGGATTTTTTTTAATTGATTTAGAAAAAAACATTATTTCATCTCTTAATTATATATAACATTTAACATAAAAATAAATTTATGTCATATAAAGTAACTGTTATTATTCCATCATACAATAGTGCTGAATTTTTAGACTCGACAATCGATTCAATTAAAGCTCAAAGCATAGGTTTTGAAAATATTGAAGTGATAATCATCGACGATTATTCAACAGACTCAACACAAGAGCTAATAAACAAATATTGCTCTGAATACGATAATATTAAAACTTATGAATCAGGCAAAAAAACTGGAACCCCTGGAAGAGCAAGAAATATTGGAATAGCTAACAGTGAATCTGAATACATAATGTTTTTAGATCATGACGACAATTATCTTTCCGACACTGTAGAAAAGTTATATAATGCAATTACAAGTAATAATACTGATATTGCTATTGGAAAATTCCAGACTTTTGGTGATAATTACTTTGTAACTGAAGATTGGATAACTGAAGATGTTGTTTTAAATTCAATTGATGAAAACCTACTATTTTTCTCAATAAATAATGTGTGGAGAATGATATTTCCAAAAGAATTTTTGCTTGAACATGAAATATCATTTCCGGAAGGAGTTTTTGCTGAAGATTTAACTTTTATGGTAGATGCGTTCATTAATGCGAAAAAAATTATATTTATTAATGATATTGTTTACAATTTTAGATTGAGAACTGGAGATAATTCATCAACAAGTTTATCAAAAGGAATGCATTATTTAAATGGATTAATAGATGGTTATTCATATACATCCGATGTTTTAGAAAAGAATAATGCCTGTAAATACTATGATACCATTTTCAATCAGCATTTATCTGTTTGGCTCAGTGACGTTGCATTGAGTGAAACAATTGATCTGGAGGATAAAAAAACATTAGTTGAAAAATCCATGCCTATGTTTAAGAAACTAAAAAATGTAGAGCCTTTTCCCGAAAATAATGCGATTAAAAGCATTATTAACCAAATTATACAGGAAAACTTAGATGAAGCATATATGCAGATGGAAGACTACAAATTATTCAGAAATAGAATACAGAATCTTGAAGTTGAACTTAATCAAAAAACCGAACAGATTGCAACACTGCAAACTACAAAAGGATGGATTAAATATAAAATAAATAATATAAAAGGAAGATTAAGATAATTAATCCTTTAATAACCTTTTAAATATATTATCCCACTGACTGGCACGGGATTTTAAACTGTAATTCTCTAAAATATCATCATGAGCATTATTTACCATACCGTTTCTTAAAATAGGATCTTCAATTAATAAAGATAACTTATTTACCCAATCATCTTCCGTATTAGCTAAAAATCCAGTTACACCCTCTTTAATGACTTCATTATAGACATTCATATCACTTGCAACAACAGGAATGCCCAAAGCTGAAAATTCTATATATTTAAGTTCACTTTTACACTTATTAAACTCTGTGTTAACTAATGGAATAATACCTATGTCCCAATTAGAGTGTTTTCCCAACCAATCATAAAAAGTAGGCAAGGACATAGGATAATAAGGTATTTTAACTACATTAAACCATTCACTAGTCTCATCAATTGAAGCACCAGCAATTTCAAAAATAACTGTTATTCCCTTTTTAGAGAAAATATCTTTTAACCTCAAAATAACATTATGAATTAATTCCAAGTCATTTTGGTGAGTTAAAGTTCCGAAATAACCAATTTTAATAATGTCATTTCCTCTAAATGTAAATGGTTTCAACGCTAAACAACTATTAACATAATAATTTCTAATAACTTCAATATTATCAATATTTAATTTATCAAAACGAGCTTTTAATTCGTTGGTAGATACTGTAATTTGATCTACATTATTTACAAGCTTTGAAATATTATCAAAATTACCTAAAATATAGTTATATGACGGATTGGCCGGATTAATATCTAGGAAATCATCATCCGTTTCATAAATTACTTTAATATTATGCCTTTTAGCTTTCTTTAAAATTATATTGGAATATGGATTTACTCTTTGAATAACAATAACATCGAAGATATGTGAGTTAATCATGTTTTCAATATCCAAAAGAGGCATTATTTCTTGACCATAAATAAAGAAATGATAATTTCCATCCTCAGATAATTTAGAAAATGGAGCATGAATTCTTATATATGGACATGCATTCATATTATCATAATTATCCTCTAAAAATACACCTACTTTAATAGTATCTGTTTTAAAATCTTTTTGAGTAACAATATAATCGATTAAAACATTCGCATCCGTTATATAATAATTAGAATCCAATTCTTTTTGAATGCGATTAGTAGCAAAAGTATCTAACTGCACATTTATATCATCACTTAAATTTCTTATAAAATTAGGATATTTTCTATTAAAACTTAATTTTTCTCTAAAACCTTTTGTAACATAATGAAGTATAGGATCTTCATCCCCGATTTCATTTTCACTAATGTAGTAATACAAATCAAAAATCGGATTTATATATTCTAGTTTTTCATCCATAGAATCGGTTTTTGAACCCTCCTGGATAAAATGCAATATCGGATCAATACATGGATGTATTTGACCATATCTGGTTTCATTCAAAAGTCCTAAATTACTTATGGCATCATATTCCCTAATGTCATCAGTAGCACTTGTTTTTGAAGTTCTGATAGATTCTATTACATTATTATGTTTAACTTTACGAGCTAAATCCCCCGCAACTCTTAAAGGCTTCGTTAATTTCAAAGAATTAGAATTCATAAACTCATTATACTCATTTTGTAAAAAACCAACACGACCTGCAGTATCAATTCTATATCCGGCTAATCCTTTTACATCATTTACAAGCAAATATAATTCTTCACGAGATAAATCAATAGTATCTCCGATTTTCATATTTTCTACTTCAACACCTATTTTAGCTCTTAAGTTATCACTTGTAATAGGAGTTGTAAAAATAACTTTATGATGATAATCTCCTTCTTCTTTAGCCCAGTATTCATTATCCCAATAATAAATACGGCTCACAGACGGATGAAAATCATTTTTCCAACATACATATGCATAACTAAGCTGATCTTGGTTAGTATATTTAATATTTTCATCCCACCAATCCTCCATTACTTTAATTACGTCAGGATGATTGTGTTGTCTAAAAAGTGCACCCATAACGCCTAAACCGTAATGTTCAGGAAATCCTTGTGAACGGTAAAATTCAACTTGTTCTTCCATAACCGCTCTTGGATAGCGTGGAATGATTTTAGAAGCATCATATTCCTTATAAACACAATCTCTTTCTGTATGAACAACAACCAGCATTTTAGAATTAGCACGAATATTATTATAAATGTACTCGCGAATACTGCCTTTAATTTTAAAAGTTCCATCCAACCAAAAACTGTATTTATAATCTTTTAAGTATTTATGAGGAAGTAACTTATACTGTTTGGCTTTTCTATTATTATCCAATATGGATTCTTCCATTGGGATGATTTTCCACAAATCAGAAGTTAACTCAGCATTATCAGTAAAACAAATATAATCACAATTATCATCAATGACTTCCGGATGTTTTAATGTATCATAATCTCCAGTAAATGCTGTATAAATAGCTATTTTATTATTTTTAATATCTTCAATTGTTTCTTCAGCAGAATCAGTTGAATGATCGAATAATGGTCTATCAACATGTTTTTTTGAAACTTCCAAATATGTTTCATAAATATCATCATATCCCATAATATCACAAATACTCTTCTTTGATTATATCCATTAATTTATCAGAATAATTTTCACATTTATCCAAACAAATATCATATCGAGAATCATTTTCACCAGAAATTAAAACCTTAATTAAATTTAACCTTGAAACGGCTTTATCAACATCATAATTCTTATCATTGGATATCAAAATATCACAATTCTCCCCAATATCAAAATTATTTAAATTTGGAATTATTTTTACATTAAAATCCTTATTATTTAAATTTTTTACCAGATTAGAAATAAATTCATCATTTTTTGAAATGATTGAAATATCAATTTTTTTATCAGTGAAAAAATGATTTTGTTCGATTTTATCAATCAATAACTTTTTGAAAAGAAAATCGCCCCATTTGCTTAAAAAATACATGATATTCTTATAGTTAAGTTGATTTTTCTTGTCTTCATCTTCAACACGAGTAGCGGACTCATGATGGAACAATAAAGCGAAAGGATTGAAAATTGATTTATAATTATTTTGATATAACTTTAATGCAAAATCAATGTCCTCATACCCATAGAAATAAGTCTCATCTAAACCGCCAAACTCAAAATAAACGTCTTTTGGAACTAAAAGACAGGCTGCAGTATTGGATATGACTTCTTTTTGATGATTAACATCAGATGAAAATATTAATGTAGAGAACATGTTTTTATGATAAGGACCATAAATATAAGGAGTTCTTTCTTCTCTAAATTTTACGCCTGCATGTTGAATACAGTAAGATTTGCCTTGATTTTTCATATCTTCATAATATGGAAATATTAATTTGGCCCCAACAGAACCTACATTTTCATTATTTAACATGCATCCTACCATTTCATTCAACCAACCGTATGTAGGCTCAATATCGTTATTTAATAAAAGTAAATAATCACCATTTGCAATATTTGCAGCATCATTATTACCTTTAGAAAAACTAACATTTTCAGAATTTTCAATTAGAGTAATAGGCAAGTTTAAACTCTTTAAAAAACTAACAGAGTCATCGGATGATGCATTATCAACGACAATTATTTCATAGTTAGAATAATTTGTTTTTTCATCAAAATTATCGAACAACCTTTGTAAATGTTCAAGACCGTTTCTATTAAGAATAATAATTGAAACTAATGGTTCACTTTCAAATTCATAGTTAGATAAAAACATTTTATTTGTATCAATGATTTTTTCCCTTCTTAAAGCAAAAGGACTTTTATCCAAAGTAAATCCAGTACTGTTATTATCAATATAATGTATTAAAGGATTTAAATTATTTTTTTCGATTTCTGGATATTCATGTAAGTATCTTTTAAGATTAAATGTTGGAGAAGGGAGTTTATTCTCACTAGCTCCATAAAATAAATAATGAACTAAAGGATCCATTCCTGATTTTTTAATATGGGGATAAGCATTAATATAATAATTCTTATCAAATAAACCTGATTCCATTATCTTAAAATAGCTTTCTTGATAAAGTTTAGCTTTTTTCATATTAAATTTTGATTTTATTAAGAAATCGTTGAAAGTTACCATAGTTCCCCTACTTAAAAAAATTAAATCTATGTTTTTTATCTTTGTGATTAATCTCATTTATAATATTGTTTTTTTCAGCAATAATAGCATTTTTCTCAACAAAAAGACTGGCTAATTCTTCATTAGTTATAAATTCCAAATCAAAATCTATCATTAACTTATCATCCTTAAACTCCCCGTCAAGAACAAAATTAGGGTCCAAGGTTAAAAAATACTGATAATCATCATTAATTGAATTATCACAATTAGCATCAATGACTTTGATATTATTAATTCTAGACTTAATAAATTCACCTTCTAAAGGGTCAAAACGAATACCTGAAATATTAGAATAACCTCTTAAATCAAATGTTAATTGATTATTCTTTAGTTTAGGAACATAAACAACATCAATTCTGCAATCTTCACTGAATCCATTACCCTCATCAACATATAAACCTGCAATTGATTTGACTTTAGGTAATCTTTTATAATACTTATATTTTGCAAGAAAAGTTTCTGAATCATAATTGTCTAAATTCAAAATATCTTCTTTGTAAAAATTCCATTCAGGGAATAAAAATACAAATTTTTCAACATCGGATTGTTTAATTTTTTTCGAAACCTTCTGAAGTTTTTCAACAAAAGTTAATTCATCACATATCACCCAATCATAATAATAAATCCAAAATAAAACATCATTTATAAAGTTAATAATTAATATATTAACATTATGATTGTTTAAGTCATATAACTGAGAAATAACGTTGCATAAATCAATTACATTATTTTTAGAAATTTTTTCTGTAATGGAATCCAAATTTTTCCTATAGTAATAAATAGAATCATTACTTAAAAAAATACGCTTTGCATTTAATAAAACATTGCAAGTAACACAATTATCTTCATAAAGACCTTTAGAATATTTTAAAAGATGAAACAAACTTTTATGATAAATTTTATTCCAAGCTGAAGTTAAAAAAAACAATTTAGGATAATTATTGATATCATCTATTAAAATATTTTCCTCTAGAAATTGATGGTGAATGTTATTCGTTTGAACTATTTCACCCATACTATAAGTTTCCCACCTATAAATTAATAAATCAACATTATTTTCATTTATTTTATTTAAAGCATCCTCATAAGCATTTAAAGATATAAAATCATCACTATCCAAAAATGTAACATAATCCGAAGTGACATGTTTAAGCCCGATATTCCTACTTTCGCCTAAACCCATATTAACTTCATTATTAATTACTTTAAATGAAGGATATTTGTCCGCATATTTCATTACAATATCCATAGAATTATCAGGCGTTTTATCATTTACTATAATGACTTCAATATTTTCTATTCCGATACTTTGATTAACAATTGAATCTAAGCACTCTTTAATATAAGATTCGACATTATAAACAGGAATAATAACACTTAAAGCTTTTTTCATGATTTCACGATTTTCTTAAATCTATTTGTAATAGAACCATTAAATTTTTCTTTCAAATAATTATTTTCAGCAGTTAACTCATCAATTTGTTTTTTATATTCATTTGACAAAATTTCATAATGTTTAGCAAGTATTTCATAAGAATTTTTTTCAAACATTAAATTAAATTCTCTATAATTTTCAGCATCTAAAATAGTCAAATAAAATGCTTTATCTTCATAATGCCAATTTTCATTTAAAACAACATTATTCAATTCATAATCCTCATATTTTTCCTTCATAGTATTAATAAACTTATCTTTATATTTATCATTTAATCTTAAATAAACAAATTTTAAATTAACAATAATAAACATCAACCATTCTTGTTTGACTTCTTCAAAAATATTTGCATCAATTAAATTTTGGTTAGTGGATTCCAATATATTAAAAATATCAAATGAACCTTCATCCCCAGATGTTGAAATAGAATCATCACGAATACGATAATAGTAAAGATATTCTGAAAGAACAGATACTTTCTTAGCTTTTAAAAATACTTTATAAAAAAATTCTAAATCTTCATAATAAGAACCATGTAAAAATTTAGCATCCAAATCCCTTAAAAAAGAAGTTTTATATAATTTATTAAAAGGGGCATGGGATATTTTAAAAATGATATCTAAAACATCATAATACGAAAAATTACCGGTATACAATGATGGATCAATCACTTCCAAATTTGTAAATGGACTTTCACTAATCTCCGAAGTATCATTATTGAAAAATTTAAATTTAAACATTGTTATTTCAGAATTAAAACCTTTTACATGTTCATATAATAATTCCAAAGCATTTTTCTCTAACCAATCGTCAGAATCAACGAATAAAACATATTCACCTTGGACATGCTCGATTCCAGTATTGCGGGCTCCACTTAATCCCTGGTTTTCTTGAGATATGATTTTAAATCTTGAATCAGTTAATGCATAACCTTCAAGAATACCTAAAGATAAATCTGTAGACCCATCATTTACACAAATAACTTCAAAATCCTTAAAAGTCTGATTAACTAAACTATCTAAACATTTTCTAAGATAGTCAGCAACGTTATAAACCGGTAAGACAACTGAAATCTTAATATCCATGATTTCACCTATTTGTTATTGTACATTTTTTCGTAGTATTGTTGATATTCACCACTTTTAACTTGGTCCATCCAGTCCTGGTTATCCAAATACCATTGGATTGTTTCTTTTATACCAGTTTCGAAGGTGTATTTTGGTTCCCATCCAAGTTCACTGCGGATTTTATCTGCATCAATTGCATAGCGTCTGTCGTGGCCTAATCTGTCAGCTACAAATTCTATAAGTGATTCGTCTTTTCCTAGTGCTTCGAGTATTAGTTTTACGATTTGGATGTTTTGTCTTTCGTTGTGTCCGCCAATATTATAAACTTCTCCAAGTTTTCCTTCGTGCAATACCAAATCTATTGCTTGACAATGGTCGTATACATGTAACCAGTCACGTATATTTTTTCCATCACCATATATTGGTAATTTTTTATCTTCTAGAGCATTGGATATCATTAAAGGTATTAGTTTTTCTGGAAATTGGTAAGGACCATAATTATTGGAACAACGAGTAATATTGATTGGCAAGTCGAATGTTTCAAAATATGCTCTTGTAATTAAATCTCCTCCAGCTTTAGATGCTGAATATGGGCTGTTTGGCTGTAATGGAGTGGTTTCAGAGAAATATCCTGTTTCTCCTAAAGTTCCATAAACTTCATCAGTTGAGATTTGAATGTATTTTTCAACGCCAAATTCTTTAGCTGCATTTAATAATACCTGTGTTCCTAATACATTGGATTTAATGAATATTTCAGGATCAGTAATGCTTCTGTCGACATGGCTTTCAGCAGCAAAGTTAATAACATAGTCTGATTTAGCTATTAAATCATTAACTAATTCTTTATCCCTTATATCACCTTTAACAAAAGTATAATTATCCATATCTTCAATATCTTTTAGGTTTTCCAGGTTTCCACAGTAAGTTAAAGCATCCAAATTAATAATATCATAATCAGAATACTTATCCAGCATGTATTTAACAAAATTGCTTCCGATAAACCCTGCACCACCAGTAATTAAAATAGTACTCATAAATAAAACACCCGCTAATATTTAATTTGTGATTCAGCAAGAGTTTGCCATTTTTCATCCTTTTCTGAAAAAATTAATTCATCAATACCATCTATTGGCCAGTCAATGCCAATATCAGGGTCATTCCAAATAATTCCACTTTCATCAGGACCATTATAAAAATCTGTGCACTTATAAGCGAATTCTGCATGGTCAGATAACACTAAAAATCCATGAGCAAAGCATGGTGGTATAAACAACTGCTTTTTGTTTTCATCAGACAAAATTGCACCAAACCATTCACCATAAGTAGGAGAATCACCTCTTAAATCAACACCAACATCGAAAACCTCACCTTTTAAAACACGAACTAATTTACCTTGAGGTTGTGTTAACTGCAAATGAAGGCCTCTAAGTACTCCTTTTGATGATGAAGATTGATTATCCTGAACAAAAGTTAAATCATAACCTGCTTCTTTAAAATCATTCTCATTATAAGTTTCCATAAAATATCCGCGATTGTCACCGAAAACCGCAGGCTCAACAATAAACATTCCTTCAATATCACATTCTGTAAATTTAAATTGACCCATAAATAATCACCTTTCTGCTAAATTAAATAAGTATTGTCCGTAATCAGTTTTTTTAAGTTCTTCCGCTGTTTCAAGTAATTGTTCTTTTGTAATGTAACCTTTAAGATATGCAATTTCTTCAAGACAAGCAATGTATAAACTTTGTCTTTTTTGAACTGTTTCTATGAAATTAGCTGCTTCTAAAAGACCAGCATGAGTACCAGTATCCAACCAAGCCATTCCACGACCCAAAAGTTCTACTTTAAGTTTTCCACGATTCAAATATTCTTCATTAACAGAAGTAATCTCAACTTCTCCTCTATCGGATGGCTTTACATTTTTAGCAATTTCAATTACATCATTATCATACAAATATAACCCAGGAACAATATAATTAGACTTAGGATGTTTTGGTTTTTCCTCAACAGACAATACATTCCAATCATCATCAAACTCAACAACACCAAAAGCCTCAGGGTTATTAGTATAATAACCAAAAATGACTGCTCCTTCTTCAAGATTAGTAGCACGTTTTAAAATCTCTGTAAATCTATGTCCATGGAATATATTATCTCCTAAAATTAAAGCAACATTATCATCACCAATAAAGTCTTCACCAACAATAAAAGCTTCAGCAAGACCATTAGGATGCTCCTGAACAGCATACTCAAAATTAATACCAAACGAAGAACCATCCCCTAACAAATCCTTATACATAGACAAATCACGAGGAGTAGTAATAATCAAAATATCTTTAATTCCAGCAAGCATAAGAACAGAAATCGGATAATAAATCATCGGTTTATCATATAAGGGCAATAACTGTTTAGAAACTGCCTTAGTAATAGGATACAAACGAGTTCCAGAACCACCAGCAAGTACAATACCTTTCATATAATCACTTATAAATTTTTAATTATGAATAATTTTTTGTAATTTATAATTAATTAAAATAACTATTTAAAAAAAAATAAAAAATAGAAAAAACTATTGTAAATCTAGACCGCTTAACTGTTCTTCAGATGCTTTTTTAGCTGCTTCAATATATGCATCACAGACATAATCAACATCCCCGTCCATGACTAATTTACCTTGATCAAGCCAGATTGCACGGGTACATAATTCACGAATGTTATCTGTTGCATGTGATACAAGTAACACTGTTACACCAGAACCCATCATGGATTTAAGTTTATCTCCACTTTTTTTCTGGAATTTTACATCTCCAACAGACAATACTTCATCCAAAATTAAAACATCAGGTTCCACAATAGTTGCAACTGAAAAACCTAATTTTGCTACCATACCTGAAGAGTAATTTTTAATTGGAATATCTATGAAATCACCTAATTCAGAAAATTCCAATATTTCATCATATTTACTTTCTAAAAACTCTCTGGAATAACCTAAAATAGCTCCATTTAAAAATACGTTTTCACGTCCGCTGTAATTATGGTCAAAACCTGCACCAAGTTCAAGTAATGGAGCGATAGTTCCATAAGTTTGAATTTTTCCGGAAGTTGGTTTTAAAACACCAGATAATATTTTTAAAATAGTACTTTTACCGGCACCATTAAAACCAATAATTCCAACTCTTTCACCTTTATGAACAGAAAATGAAACATTATCAAGAGCTTTAAATTTATTTTTAGGTTTTAATTCTCTTTTAACCCATTTAATACAATATTCCTTGAGATTATCAACTTTTTCCTGTGCTTTTTTAAATTCCATTGATACATTTTCAACATCAATGACTATATTCTGATTGATTAATTGATATTCTTCATCATCTCCTAATTCTGTACCCCATACATTAGTTGTTTCATCAAACATGTTTGGAGGACTTTTAAAATCTTTATCATGAACTTCAACATAGAAATTAGGAGTTACACCAAAGTTTTCATTATAACCTGATAATGCTTTAAGACCTTCCTGCGTACATTTTAAAACTAATCTAATAGCTGCTGAACCTTTACCTCTAACAGACGGATACCATATTAGTTTTTCTTCATCAAACTCATCTTCATACAATTCTTCATCAATATCTTCATCTGTTAATTTATTAATCTTTGATGCTTTAAAATAATGCTTTACAATTTCAAATCCTTCGGGGATATTAAACTTTACTTCCTGACGGTCTGTTGAAACACCATTTACATTTCTAAAGTAAAGAGAATATCTAAATTCATCCCCAACTGCTAATTGAATTGGTTTTTCTTCAGTCGGGAAATAAGAATTGGTTTCACCACTGCTTAAAATATATCTTTTAATATCAAAGATTAGTCTTACACGAACAAAATCAAAGAATAACAGTCCACTATGATTATTTAAATTTTCAGGAAATTCAAATTTTATACTAAAATTATCTCCTTTAACATCTTCACCTTTTATATCTTCCAAAGGTATTGATACACTACGATCAGCAGGATAAATATCTGCATTAATAAAGGAATTAACTTCAAAATCATTATCCCCAACCATCAGAGTAATTAAAGGCGGTTCAATTTCAATAGGTTCTTGAGAAGATTCTTTGTGAAAATCATGCTCAATTACTACCTCAGAAACCTTTGCATCATCAGGAATATTAAAATTAAAGTCACTGATTGTAAATACAGATGGCTTTTGTTCTGGAGATACATAAGTAGATGCAACGTCATCCCAATCATCAAGAAGAATGTTTTCTAAATTTTCCCATACAGATTTTTCGCTATCCTCTTTTTGAGAAACTTTTTTTGGATATCTTAACTGAATTGTCATCTTTTACCTCCTAAATATTTAATATAAAGTCATCTTGGTATTTTTTAAATACATAAATTCCAATAGCCAATGCAGCAATTGATGTAATAACCAAATAAATGAAAAATTTCATTTCAGGGAATGTACCTGCCAATACAATATCCCTAAAACATTTTACAGCAGCATACAATGGATTTATTTTAAATAGAATCAGATACTGCTCAGGAATCATTTCAATCGGATAAAATAATGGTGTCATAAATGATAGCAACATGATTAAAACACCATATAAATACTTAATATCTGTGAAAAATGTTGTAGCTGTTGCTAAAATTAAACCAACACCCATTGTTAATAAAAGTAAGAAAAATAATGGAATCGGAGAGTAGAGTAAAGACATGTAAAACGGTGCTCCCGTTACAAGCATCACTGCAATAAGCACAATAAGTGATATTAAAAAGTTTATAAACTCAGAACATACAATTCCAACTGCAAACATATATTTTGGAACATAAATCTTCTTTATAATCTCTGAATTTCCTTTAATTGAATCCATTGCTCCAGTAGTAGCATTTGCAAATAAATCAAATACTAATTTACCACTTAATAAGTATACTGGAAAATTTGGAATAGACCCACCGAAAAATTGTGAAAATACCATTGTTAACACTATCATTGATAATAAAGGATTTAAGAAACTCCAGAATAAACCTAATGTTGAATCTTTATATTTACCACTGATATCTCTTTTAACTAACTCAGTAAGTAAGAATGAATACCTATTAAAGTTTTTTATTTGTGCATTATCCCTAATCATTAAATCTAACTCGCTTATTTCCATACAAAAATTAAAAATAAGTTAATTATTATCATATTTTATGAAAAGTATAATATAAAAAACTTACTTTTAAATAAATTTAATAATTAAATTTTTATTTGCTTTTCTTGCATCATCAAATGTGTCTAAAATACACTCTTTAACATGAGAAACATTGCTAAAATGAATTTCACAACTTAAATCACATAAGCAATCATATAACGCATCAAGATTTTCACCATAATAATCCGGAAAATCTAAAGCTTCTTTCAGATACTTATGACCATCTTTTTCAATTAATTTACCATCAATTTCATAAACTGTCAATTTTAAACCTCTTTAAATGTCTTATAATGGTCGGATGTGTAGTATACTTGGAATGTTTCAGAATTATAAATAATTCTTTCAGGACCTCTAGATGTTCCATTTGCATTTATATCACATTCTATGTATTTTGCTGACGTTTTTGGAAGAGACTTCTCCCTATTGGTAAATACATCACCACCTATACTTTTACCAGGAGCATAGTTTTTCAAAGGCCCTCCATTCCATCCCAATGCTTTTGCTTCACTTTTAGTTATATAATTACTTGGTAGCTTATGAAATTCTTTAATATAAGCAGCAACTTCATCAACAGTACAATACTGGCCATCCTCTACAACTTTTACATTTTTTTGAGCAAACGAACCAGATAATAAAAGACCACCAAATAATGCTATAATTGCAATAGCAATTATTAACAATCTTCTATCCATTTTAAACACCTATTTTATTATATTAATATATTCCTTTATGGCTTCCTTATAACTTCTTAATGGTTTAAAACCCTTTTCAATCCATTTTTTATTATCTAAAACAGAATAAGAAGGTCTTGGAGCAGGTCTAGCAAATTCAGCTGCAGTGACCGGTACTACCTTAACATCAACTTCTGCAACTTCAAAAATATATTTTGCAAAATCAAACCAAGAACAGCTATCGGAATTGGTTACATGATAAATTCCATAATAATCTGTTTCAATCAACTCTCCAATAGCTTTAGCTAAATCAAGAGTATATGTAGGACAACCTACTTCATCTGTAACAACAGTTATTTCAGGATGATTTTTAGCAAGCTCCAACATTGTTTTAGGGAAATTACCACCATTAACACCATATAACCATGCAGTTCTTACAATAAAAAATTTATCCAAAATTTCCTGAATAGCTATTTCGCCTTCAAGTTTACTTTTACCATAAACTGAATTAGGACCAATTTCATCATCTTCAAGCAATGGTCTTGTAATTTTACCATTGAATACATAATCTGTACTTACATGAAGAAGCGGACATCCAACTTCCTTACATCCCAAAGCTAAATTTCTTGGACCATCACCATTAACTGCAAAAGCCAAATCAACATTTTCCTCGCACCCGTCAACATTAGTATAGGCTGCAGAGTTAATTACCATATCTGGATTATTTTCTTTTATAAAATTGATTACATACTCTTTATCAGTTATATCTAATGATGATGAAGTTGTTAAGATTAATTCATGCTTATCGTTTAAAACATCAATTAAATCATGACCTAACATACCATTTGAACCAGTAATTAAAATTTTCATTTTTATCCCCAAATATTTAATTATATAAATAAGTTATATCTATATTAATATTTAAAATTACAAGGGGTGTTAATATGAAAATATGTGTAATTGGTCAAGGATATATCGGACTTCCAACAGCTGCTCTATTTGCAAGAAATCATTGTGAAGTTGTTGGAGTAGATGTTAATGAAAAAATGATAGAAAACTTAAATAACGGAATCATTCATATCGAAGAACCTGGAATATCCGACATCATAAAACAAGCTTTAAAAAATAAAGTTTACAAAGCCTCTTTAAAGCCTGAAAAAGCAGATGCATTTATAATAACAGTACCCACCCCTTATATCGTTGAAAATTACAGCTGTGACTTAAGTTATGTTATCAATGCATGTGAATCAATAATTCCATGTTTGGAAAAAGGTAACGTGGTTATTGTTGAGTCAACAATTGCTCCAATGTCAACTGATGAAATAATAAAGCCAATTTTTGAAAAAGCGGGTTTTACTATTGGTAAAGATTTATATCTTGCACATTGCCCTGAAAGGGTTTTACCTGGAAAAATCATTGAAGAGTTAATTCACAATGATCGTATTATTGGAGGTATTACTCCAAAATGTAGTAAAAAAGCAAGTGAAGTATATGGCCAATTTGTAGAAGGTGAATTAATGTTAACTGAAGCAAAAACCGCAGAGTTATCAAAATGTATGGAAAATACTTTTAGAGACGTTAACATAGCACTGGCTAATGAACTTGCAAAAATCTGTTCTGAAATAGGTGTAAATGCACTTGATGTAATTAAAATGGCAAATAAACATCCAAGAGTTAACTTACATTCTCCCGGACCTGGTGTCGGTGGCCATTGCCTAGCAATCGATCCTTACTTTATTTATGCAAAGGCACCGGAAACTGCAAAAATTATTAAACTTGCAAGAGACACAAACAATTCAATGCCAGAATTTGTATGCGACAATGTAAGGAAAATAATCAAAAATGGTAAAATAGCAGTTTTAGGAGTTTCTTACAAAGGAAATACTGGAGACGACAGAGAAAGTCCTGCTTATGAAATCATTGCTAACTTAGAAAAAGACTACGAAATAGCTATTCATGATCCGCATATAGATAATCCAAACTTTGTTTCTTTTAAAGATGCCGTAATCGATGCTGATTTAATTTTAATATTATGTGATCATAATGAGTTTAAAAATCTAGATTACACAATAATTCACGAAAATACAATAATATTTGATACAAAAAATATAATCTATAAAGTTCCAGATGAAATTAAATTATACAATTATGGAAACCTATATGAACTCAATCTTTAATATACATATTTGAATCTATGTCTTTTCCGCTCCAAGCCTTAAGTGAAGTCCATTCAGCACTTGGAGCTGACCAAAACCTATCATTTTCTGGTAAACCTAATGGTAAAAAGCCTGTAGTGCATAAATACATACTACCAGTATTACTATAATTTTCAGCTACTTTTGGTTGATTACCATTAAATCCAAAACGTAGCCATCCATTCTCATCAAAATTGTCATTACTAGAAAATTGATTATTTATTACAGCAGTTAGTGCACTTCTGACCTGTTCAGGTTTTACATCTTCATTATATAAACCAAATAAACATGCTTGGCCTAAAGCTTGAAAGACAGCAGTTCTATATAACATTGACCGTCCAATTACCGGATATGTTCCTTCTGGAGATATTAATCTTTCTAAATGTCCAGCATAATGTCTTAATCTATGTAGATGAGCATCTAAAAAAGTATATTCTCCAATATCATGTTTTCGTAAAATTGTTAGAATATCTGTAAGCATTGGATGAATGACATAGCTATTATAATAATCAAAATGAAAATTTGGACCATCCCCATAATATGAATCTCCACAATACCATTCATTCATATATACATTAACACCATGCATTAATCTAAATTCATCATATTCACCAGTAGTTTCAAGTAAAAAAGCTTCAATCATTGACGGAAATAAAATCCAGTTATTATTCCAAGGTTGAATTGAACGAGTCTCTTTTAAGGCCTCAATGATTAATTCTTGACCATTAGATTCTATATTATCCCAAAGTTGAGTTTTTCCTCTAATCAATCCCTCAGTTAAATGAGCACAATCAACTAAAGGTTGGTGTGGTTGGTCAAAAATTAAATAATCAGGCGATTCAGGGTTACAAATATTTACTAATCCTTTAATTGTTAAATCAATGTATTTTTTTCTTAACTTTCCTTCTTGAGTATTATCGGGACCTAGTTCCAACCAGGGGGCAATACCACAAATAGTACGGCCCACAGCTTCCAAATGCGCAAATTTTGCCCTTTCATCTTTTACGAATTCAACCGGCATATTTTTTTTAAGACTTTCATTTGCAATATTGGATAAAACTGGTTCAATAATTATAGATAATGTATTAACCCAAATTTCCCTATCACTATTAGAACTTGAATTTTTAGAAAAAAAAGATTTAAAATTCATAAAAATCATATTAAAAGTTAATAGACTGGTCTTTTTGAGTTGGATGACCACTCCATGCTTTAACAGATGTCCATTCAGCAGGTTCATCATTCCAAAATGGATCATTTGGATCTAGTCCTAATGCTAAAAATACTGCACAGCAAATATACAGACTTCCAGTATTAATATCATTTTCAGCAAGCCCTGCCTGATGACCATTTAAACCTAATATCAACCAATTTTCTTTTGATAAGTTTTGATTTCCATCAAACAGCTTCCTTAACACTTTAGTCAAAGCTGACCTGACTTGAGCGGGTTCTATATTTTTAGGCAATATTTTAAGTAAAGAAACTTGAGATAAAGTATGGAAAATACCACATCGATAAACAATTGATTTTCCAATAATCGGATAAGTACCCTCAGGGGAAATTATCCTTTCTAATTGTGAAGCAATTCTTGAAGATCTCATTAACTGAACATCCAAAAATTCGCCTTCAGGTAATCCATATTTTCGCATTACCATTAAAATATCATTAAGCAACGGATGAATGAAAACACTGTTAAAATAATTTGAAACATACTCCGGGCCATCACGGTAAATTGAATCACCAATATACCATTCATCTATGAATTTATTAATAGCATAAACTAAACGCTCTTTATCACATTCTCCGGTGAATTCTAAAAGAGTAGCTTCTATTATTGAGGTATATAAAAGCCAATGATTTTCATATGGGGCAATAGCCCTTGAATTTTTAAATTCCTCCATAATTTTTGCTTGGACATCTATTGGTAAATTAAGCCAAATTTGATTTTTTGAACGAAGTAAACCCTGAGCAAATAACGCCATATTTGCTAAAGATTGTTTAGGTTCGGAATGAAACATATAATCATTTTTCTTTGGATTTACAGCAACTGAAATAGCATCTATAGTCAAATCAATATACTTTCCACGAAGCATACCTTCTTCAGAGTCATCAGCCCCAAGTTCAAGCCAAGGTGCTATACCATTGAATACACGTGAAAAAGCTTCAAGATAAGCAAATTTTTTACTTTCACCATTAAGAGGCTCCAAAAGCATATTTTTCTTTAAAGAATCTTTTTTAACATTCATTAATACAGGTAAAGCTATTTTTTGTAAAGTTTCAACCCAAAAAATCCTATCTTCCCAAATGGGAACTTCTTCCTCAACAACGGGAATTTCCTCTTCTTTTCTAAATCTACCAAAGAACTTACTCATGGAAAGTATTTTGTTTAACATATTATATAAACTTATGATTAAACATTATCTTAAGAAAAATATTTGTAATGAAATTAAAATTAAATTAAAAATAAAATTCAAAATGAAAATTTAGTTTTTTTCAAAAGTTAAATAGAATGTTAAACAATATATTAATTATTTACTGTGAGGTTATACTAATATGTCAAGTACAATGTCTGAAAAAATATTAGCTAGGGCATCTGGAAAAAATAAAGTTGAAGCTGGTGACATTATCATTGCAAATATCGATATTGCAATGACCCATGATTTAACTGGACCTCTTGCAGTCGAATCATTTGAAAAAATTGGTGTAAAAAAAGTATGGGATTCATCTAAAATAGTAATTCCGTTTGACCACCAAATACCGGCTGACTCTATTGACTCTGCTAATAATCATATAATTATGAGAAATTTTGTAAAAGAGCAAAACATAGAATATTTTTACGATGTTAACGCAGGCGTTTGCCATCAAATTTTACCTGAACTAGGGCATGTCGTGCCTGGTGAAGTTATTGTTGGCGCCGATTCACATACATGTACACATGGTGCATTAGGCGCTTTTTCAACAGGTATCGGATCAACCGATATGGCAATGGTTTTTGCAGAAGGAAATTTATGGTTTAAAGTTCCCGAAACAAATCGTTTTGAAATAACAGGAGATTTAAAAGATAATGTGTATGCTAAAGATGTTATCTTAAATATTATAGGCCAAGTAGGAGCTGACGGTTCAACTTATAAGGCCTGTGAGTTTGCAGGTCAAACCGTAGCGGAGATGACTGTTTCCGACAGAATGGTATTATGTAATATGGCAATAGAGATGGGTGGAAAAACCGGTTTAGTAGAAGCAGATAAAAAAACAATTGATTACATAGAAAAACGCTCAAATAAACCATATAAAATATTCAAAACAGATTTAGACGCTCCATCATTAAATATTATTGATGTAGATGTTACTGACTTAGAACCTCAAGTAGCCTGCCCAAATCATGTTGACAATGTAAAGCCAGTTAGTGAAGTTGATCAAGAAATCGACCAAGTATTTTTAGGTTCCTGTACTAATGGAAGAATTAGTGACTTAAGAGATGCTGCAAGAATTTTAAAAGGAAATCAAGTGGCTAAAGGTACAAGAATGTTAGTTATTCCAGCATCAAAAGAAGTTTATTCAAAAGCTTTGGATGAAGGATTAATCAGGATATTTATTGATGCGGGAGCTTTGGTTTCTGCACCATGTTGTGGCCCATGTCTTGGAGGACACACAGGAATTATCGGACCTGGAGAAGTTAGTTTATCAACTTCCAATAGGAATTTTAAAGGAAGACAAGGTTCACCTGAAGGAGAAGTTTATTTATCCTCTGCTGCAGTTGCTGCTGCTTCTGCAATTGAAGGAAGAATTGTTGTGCCGGAGTGATTTTATGAAAGGAACAGCATGGAAATTTGGAAATGATATTGATACAGACATTATTCTTCCTGGAAGATATTTAATTTATACTGATGAAGAAACACTATCAAAACACTGTATGGAAGGATTAGACGATAAATTTAGTGAAAAGTGTAAAAAAGGTGATTTTATTGTAGGGGGCACTAATTTCGGTTGTGGATCTTCCCGTGAGCATGCCCCTATTGCCATTAAAGGTGCGGGAATATCTGCCGTAATAGCAGAATCATTTGCAAGGATATTCTATAGAAATGCTACAAATGTTGGAGTTCCACTTCTTGAAGCTCCGGGAATTACTGACTTAATTGAAAATGAAGAAGAAATTGAAGTTGATATGGAAAAAGGAACTATTACTTCTTCAAGTGGAGAAGAAATTACATTTAAAAAATTACCTCCATTTATGTTAGAAATACTTGAAAAAGGCGGATTAATAGAATATCTTAAACAAAAATAAGGGATATTATGAAAGATTTTATTTTAAATATGAGTAATAGTTATAAATACTATAAAAATAGTTATAAACAACTAATAGAAGAAAATAATAGATTAAATCAAGAATTAGAAAAATATAAAAAAATATATCCTCCTAAAGAATGTCCTATTTGTGGTTATAAAGGGATTGAATTTAAACATTATGTTAACATTATTCATAGAGAAGTTGAATGTCCTCAATGTAAAAGTCATGAACGTCACAGGGCATTATGGTTATTTTTCCATGAAAGAACAGATTTACTAAAAAAAGGAAATACTTTTTTGCATTTTGCCCCCGAAATTCAATTTAATGAATTATTTAGAAATAGCGGAATGGAATATCATCCAGTAGATATCAGTATGCAAAATTCTCTAGTTGAAGAAAAAGTAGATATTCAAGACATACCCTATGAAGATAACTATTTTGATTTAATTTATTGCTCAAACATTTTAGAGCATGTTGAAGATGATAAAAAAGGAATGAATGAATTATATCGTGTACTTAAACCAGGAGGAACTGCTTTAATATTAGTTCCGATTAATGGAATTTCATATGAAATGCCCGTTGATAAAACTAAAACATTTGAAGATAAAAAATATAACACCCCAGAATTAAGAGAAAAATATTATGGCCAATTTGATCATTTAAGACTTTATGGAACAGATTTTAAAGATAAATTAATAGATGTAGGTTTTAAAGTAATTGCTGATGATTATATTAAAAATTTAGGTTATGAGAAAATAGATAAATATGCTTTAATAAAAGATGAAAATATCTTTGAATGCACAAAATAGGTGATAATATGACAAATAAATATAAAATTGCAATTATTCCTGGAGATGGAATTGGTAAAGAAGTAATTGATGCTGCTATTTCTATTTTAAATGAATTAAATATTGATTTTGATTATGAGTATGGTGAAGCGGGTGATGATTGTTTAGAAAAAACAGGGACCGCACTTCCTCAAGAAACAATTGATATAGTTAAAAATTGTGATGCATGTTTATTTGGTGCTGCTGGTGAAACTGCAGCAGATGTAATTGTCAAATTACGTCAAGAACTAAAAATGTTCGCTAACTTAAGACCAGTGAAGTCCTATCCTAACACCAATTCACTAACAGAAAACATTGATTTTATGATTGTTCGTGAAAATACCGAAGGGTTATATATTGCTAATCAAGAAGAAATTACATCAAATGGTGCTATAGCTAAACGTATAATTACTCGTGAAGCTGAAGAAAGAATTATTGATTATGCATTCAAATATGCAATAGAAAATAATAAATCAAAAGTCACTTGTGTTCACAAAGCTAATGTATTGAAAAAAAGTGATGGTTTATTCAAAGAAATTTTTTACGAAATAGGTGAAAAATATCCTGATATTGAAAAAGAAGATTTCTATGTCGATGCAACTGCAATGTACCTCATTACCCAACCTCAAAACTTTGAAATAATTGTTACAACAAACCTATTTGGTGATATTTTGTCAGATGAAGGTGCTGGCCTGGTTGGTGGACTTGGATTAATTCCATCTGCAAATATTGGTAAAGATGGAGCCTTATTTGAACCAGTCCATGGATCGGCTCCAGATATAGCTGGAAAAGGAATTGCTAATCCCATAGCCATGATATTATCTGCAGTAATGATGCTTAGATATTTAACTGAAAATGACTCAGCAGATAGAATAGAAAATGCTATTTTAAAATTATTAAATCAAGGCACAGTCCTGACTGAAGATTTAGGGGGAAAATCAACAACATTAGAAGTTACAAATGAAATAATTAATTTATTATAAGTGATGTTATGATTAAAGAATCTGAATTAAATGATGGTATTAGTGCAATTATTCCCACATATAAAGGAGAAAATTTCATATCAAGATTACTTGATTCATTAATTAACCAAACTATTGATTTTAATTTATTTGAAGCGATTTTTATTGTTAACGGAGAATTAGATTCAACAACGGAAATAATTAAAAAATATCAGAAAGATTTTCCCAATGCTAACATAATTCTAACAAGAAGTGAAAAAGGCGTATGTAATGCTCGTAATAAAGGTATTGAACTAGCCAGTAAAAAATACTGTATTTTTATTGATGATGATGATTATATTAGTTACAATTATTTTGAAGAGCTATATAAACATGTTAAACCTAATAGAATAGTTTTAGGAACATTCTATGATCTTGATGATAAAACGAAAGAAGTGAAAAACTCTTACATGACTCCACAACTTTTAGAAAATTCAGGAACTATTGAAAATCCATATAATACTATTAAAGAAGCAATTGTAATTACAACAAATAAAATAATTCCAACAATAAATGTAAAAAATTCTAAATTTAATTCAGAACTTACAAATGGTGTTGATATTGCATATTATGCAAATTTCTATCCCGAAAATGATTTCGAGTTTTATGTGGTTGATAAAAATATTAATGCCAAATATTTTAGATTATGGAGACATGGTTCAATATCAAGACAAGACTTATCATATAAATTTAATGTTGATGACCGATTGAAAGTTATTAATGAGATTAACAAAGGCCTTAATAAAGCAAGAACTCAAGAAATGAGAAGTTTTATTGAAAGTTTATCCGGCGGTCAAATAGTTTTGATAAATGAGTATCTTAAAAAACATCCTGAGGATTATTCGAAAGTTTTAGATGATATATTAGCTTATAATTTTGAATTTTTTCCTTATAAATACTTAAATGAAGATATAACAAAATTAAATAATGATAATCGAGAATTAATTATATCATATGCATTTTCACCAACTAACACTACAACCAGTAATGTTGTTGCTAAAAGAATATTATCTGAGAAGAAAAATGTTGATGTAATCTGTGGAAGTCTTGATAATATACAAAAAGATTTTACACTTGAAAAAGTTGTCTTAGAGTATATAGTTAATAAATTTACTGTTAAAACTAATTTTTCAACAGATTGGAATGAAATTAAAAACTTTACAAAAAAAGGATTAGAACTACTTGGAAATTATGAAAAAATATATAGTAGAGCTTTTTTTGCCCATTCACATTTTTTAGCATTAGAATATAAATTAAAACATCCAGAAACTTATTGGAGGGCTGAATTCTCAGATCCATTAGTTAAACCATTAGGAAGAAGAACAAGTAATGAAATAAATGATAAGGAATATGTTGAAAGAATTAATAGCCACCTAAAGAATAAAAATCTTGAATTAATAGATATTAATGATGATGTAAATTTAATTTGTGAATATTTAACCTTTATTTATGCTGATGAAATTATATTTACAAATGAAAATCAGAAAAAGGTTATGATTAATAGTTTAAAATTTGATATAAGCAATATAATTAATGAAAAAGCTGTATTATCACCACATCCAACATTAGATGAAAAATATTATAAAATTATTGAATCAAAATACAATATAGATGATGAATATCTTAATTTTGCTTATTTTGGAAATATATTTTCAAAAAGAAGTTTTGAAGACTTTATATCTGCATTTGAAAATATAAATAACAACATTAAATATAAAATCCATATTTTTTCAAAAAATAAGACATTATTTGAACAGATATTGCCTAAAAATATTTACAAAAACTGTATATTGAATTCAGAGGTTAATTTCCTTGAATTTTTAAATTTAACTAACAAATTTGATATATTACTTGTTGAAGATAGTTATACCTTGAACGACTGTAAAATTAATCCTTACTTGCCTTCAAAAATATCAGATTATATGGGATGTGAAACCGAAATATGGGCTGTTTGCGAAAAGAATAGTCCAATGGATAAGATTGATATTAAATATAAATCACAATGTGCTAATTATTCATCCAATATAAATACTATTAATCAAATAATTAAAGATAAACTAAATATTAATTCTGAAAATGAATTAATTAAAGAAAATATCTACCATAGGCAGAGAAATAATCATCTAACTCAAAAAATATCAGAGTTAATTGAAGTTTGTGAAACAGAATTTAAAAAAGATAAACATTATGAATCCCAAATTAACGAATTAACTCAAAAGATTCAAATTTTAGAAAAAGAAAATTCCGAAATCTTGAATTCAAATAGTTGGAAAATGACAAAAAATTTAAGAAAAATCGGAAAAAAATTTAAATAATTTAAAAATGTTATATTAATTATAATTTAAGGAGATATTACTATGAGAAAATTTACTAGAATGCAATTAGCTGCAATCTTTATTATACTTATTATGGTAGTAAGTGGGGTTGCTGGTTTCTTAATTCTTATATTTGCATGATAAAGTTTATAATGGAGGATTTAATATGGTAAAATACAAAATAGCTGCAGTAGTAGCAGAATTTAATTATGATATCACACAAATGATGTTAGAATTAGCTACAGCTGAAGCTAAAAATAGAGATTGTGAAATTACAAAAGTAGTTGCTGTTCCAGGCGTATTTGATATGCCTCTTGTTATCAAAAAATTATTACAAAAAGGAGAGTTCGACGCAATTATCACATTAGGTGCTGTAATTGAAGGTGCAACTGACCACGATCAAATCGTAGCACAACATGCATCACGTAAAATAGCTGATTTAGCACTAGAATATGATACTCCTGTCGCTTTAGGAATCACTGGTCCTGGTATGACTAGATTAGATGCGCACAGACGTGTTAAAAATGCAAAAAGTGCAGTTGAAGCAGCTATCAAAATGTGTGATAGATTAAAAGAAATCTAAGATGATTATATGGAAATTTTAAAACCTGAAGAACTAAAAGAAAAATTTTCAGATCCTTGGGTTGCACCATATGAAAAAGTGCTGACAATGGTTGATGGAGATAAAGTAGAACTTGTCGAATATCATCCATGTATTTCAGGCTCTCATTGGTTGTTACATCAATATAAAAACAATTCAGAGTTAATTGATGACGCTTATCGTGATGGTAACAAACATGTTTACTCCTGTCATGTGGGTTCCGCACCTCTCGATTTAAAAGCTAGTTTTAATGCAGCAGGAATCGATGAAATTCAAGTAGTTGATGACGAGGTCAAAGTTACTCATTCCGGTCTTGCTGGTGCGGGTGTTGGAGCTGGAATGTGTAGAGGAATGGGAAAAGGAGTCAAATATATTGAACTTATAAAATCTGGTGGTGGCTCAAAAGAAGGTAGGGCTACTGTAGTGACACCTAAACTTGAAAAGGTAGTTATTGGTGTTGACGATACAGATGTTAAAGATGCTGGTGCAACATGGACAATGGCTCATAACTTAGGTGTTGAACTTGCCAGCGAAGGTTATGAATATCTTGATCATATTATTGTTCAGTTATATCCACATAATCCACATAAAACTCAAAACTGTGTTTCTATTGCTTTAACTTTTGCTGTTGAAAATGATAAAAAAGAAGCTTTAATAAAAAGAACTATTGAAATTCTAAAAAGGGATACTTTATCTGATAAAACTGCAATAGCTATTCTTGAAGGTCTTGAAATACCTGAAAAATTAAGACAATACTCAATTGCGACCAAAACCGGTATGATGGATGTTGAAACCGCAGAAGCTACCGCTGAAGAATTAGGTATTGAATTAATTGCTGTTACTGGTGAACAAGGTAAAGTAGGTGCTTTAGCAGCATTAGGTCTTTATAATGATGTTGAAGAAGCAGTTAAAGCTTATGACAAAAAATAAGAGAATTAATCTCTTATTTATCTATTTTTATATGTTATTCTAAATTATCCAAACTAAAACTAATAAATTCACTATCGAATTTCTTTAACGTTGTTGTGTTTGTTTTATTAAAAATTATTTGGACATCGTGCCCCTGATGTGTAAAGTTTAAATTATGTATGGAAGATTCATTATAAAATGTGAACTGATCTGCATAAGAACCATCAAAAATTATTGAATAGGATTGATTTTCACTAAATGCACCAAATGACGTAGCTAGAGTTTGATTGTCTACAACTACCTTATATGTCCACTCGCTTTCTTGTCTAGATGATAAGACAAATTTTTCAATGAATGTAATATTATTACCGGCAAATGTATGGTGAACATGAGACTTAGCGAAGACATCGATTAAACGACTATTTTGAATTATATCTCCATCCTCAACATTAAGTGCATTTTTTGCATCAATTGGAAGTCTTAGTATATCCGGCTCAAACTCCCTAGTATTATTTATTAAATAGGGCTGATTATTTATAATTATCGTGTCATTTACTGCAAGATTCAGGGTCATCATAGCATCTGATGGCATCCGTATTACATTAGATTCATTTTCAATTGCTGTGTCAATGGTGTATGGTCCCCTGATAGAAATTGAATTATCATTAATATTACTTCTATCTGTGAATATAATTAAATTTCTTGAATTGGGCTCAATGGAAATAACACCATCCTGAAATGTAGTAGCGCCTAAAAATGTTGAAAGCATTAAAATTAAAAGTAGCATAGATAAAATTAAAGGAAAGTGAACTCTAATAAATGATTTAATTAAATTTCCTTTAGGAATCTTTTTAAAAATACTAATTGATTGGATTATAACTTTAACAATGAAATAAAGTGATAAAATAATTCCAACAACAGAAATTATGACACCAATAGATAAAGGAATAAATTTAACGAAAAATATTGTAAATAAACCTAAAATAACTAAAGATAATCCAACAATAGAAAAACGAATATAATATCCAATATCATCAATCATTGTTACTCTACCATACTTATTAGCACGGTTCATAATTGTTCTTACAACTTCGTTAGCCATCATGTTTAAATCAGCTAAAGGAGACATATCATGTTCAATTGCACCAATGTCGACTTCCATAATAGAAATACCTAATACATCAGCATCAATAACAATACCAACATCAACACCGTAATCCTTTTCAAACTTAATCTTTTTTAAAATTTCTTTACGGGCCGCAAATTGTCCACTTAATGGTTGTTCAAAAGAAATTTCCGGGAAAAAGAAGTTCAAAAGCGGTTTTGCGGTAAGTTCTGTTACGCGCCCACTTTCACGTGCAAATTTAGTCTTAGTAATATCTGTCTTTCCATCTAAAATAGGTTTTATCATAGAAGCAACTTTTTTAGAAGTTAAATTATGAATATCTGCATCAATAAAAGCAATGATATCACATTCAACATTTTTATAACCAGTATAAAGAGCTTCACCCTTACCTTTATTAACCTCATGAGAAATTACAATAGCACCAGCATCTTTAGCTTCCTGAGCCGTATTATCTGACGATCCATCATCAACGACAATGATTTCATCTACACATGAAACTTGTCTTATTACATCAACGACTCTGGCTACTGTATTTTCTTCATTAAAAGCTGGTATAATAACAGAAACCTTTTGATATTTTGTTTTTGAAGATTTTACACCAGCAAGCAAAAAGGCAAGAATAACAAATAACCAAGACAAAATTTCACCTAATTAATTTTAATACATTTATAAGTATATTTTTTTAATAGTATAAATGTTTGTTATTAATCAAATGTATTTATGAAATTTTTGTGCAGGAATTTTTCAGCGAATTTAAGTCAATGCTTCAAATATTATTAAAATATAATTCATTAGACTATTTATTCAGTAATTGTAATAGTATTAGACGTACTTAATCCATTAAACATTGAAGTTATTATATATCTTCCAGGCATTAAATTAATATTTAGATTTGCAAATCCTTCTGAATCCGTTATTCTAATGTAAAATACTCCATTGATATTAAATGTAACGCTTTGATTTGGATAAGGATTATCCTGACCATCAAGGATTAAAGCTTTAAATTTACTTCCGTCACGATATTTCATGACCATATCTTCAGCCTTAATTGTGCTCAATACTTTAATGGTATTAGAAACCATTGATGAATCGTATTCTGCTGTAATAGTGTATGTTC
>NZ_JAZTXC010000120.1:0-19681 GCF_045636185.1 Methanobrevibacter sp.
TATTTGTCAATATAATATTAATAATATTAAAATAATAATGAATAGTATTACTTTATACTCATTTTTATGTAAAAAAGTATTACTCTATTTTAATATTGCACTTGTTTAAATGGTGAAAATTATGGACAAAAAACTTTTAATCGGTGGAGTTATAGTTCTAATAGCAATTATTGCTGGAGCTTTCATGTTTATGGGTAATTCCCATCATGATGATGATCCAACTCATTTGGTTGTTGCTGCACACAGTAACATCAAAGAGCCTAAAGCAGGTTTCGACCCGCTTACTGGTTGGGGATGTGGACATCAAAACTATAATCCTTTAGTACAATCCTGTTTATTTAAAACAGACTCAAATGGAACAATGGCTCCTGATCTAGCAACTGGTTATTCAATCAGTGATGACGGAAAAACTTGGACAGTAAACTTAAGAAACGATGTTAAATTTTCAGATAATTCAACTTTAGATGCTGAAGATGTGGCATTTACATTTAATAAAGCAAAAGAAACAGAATCTGAATTGGATTTAACAAATCTTGCTAATGCAACCGCAGTAAACAGTACTACAGTTCAATTTCACTTAGTTGAACCAAGGTCAACATTTATTTATGATTTAAGATATGTTGGTATTGTACCGGCTGAATATGATAATTCAACATATGGTGAACACCCTATCGGTTCTGGTCCTTATGTATTAGACCACTGGGATAAAGGTCAACAAGCAATCTTTAAAATAAATGATAATTATTATGATAAAAAACCTTACTTCACTCAAATCACTTTAGTTTTCCCTGAAGAATCAACTTGGTTGGAATTAGCTAAATCTAATGATTTTGATGTAGTGCCTGTAGCAACTTCTGCTTTAAATCAGTCTGTAGATGGATATCAATTTGTTGAAAAATCTGCAGGAAGAGCACAAGGTGTATCCTTACCATATCTTCCGGATAATGGAACTGTAATAAATGGTACTTATAAGATAGGTAATAATGTAACAGCTGATAAATCTATTCGTGAAGCATTAAATGTTGGTATTGACCGTAATAAAATGGTAGATTCTGTATTTTCAGGACATGCTAAACCGGAATATACTGGTGTTGACACAAGAGACTATGTAAATAATGCAAGTAAAGTTAATGATAGTAATGTGGAACAGGCAAAACAAATCTTGGCTCAAGGTGGTTGGAAAGATACAAACGGTGATGGAATCGTAGAGAAAAATGGTACTAAAGCATCATTTGACTTATACTATCCGCCAGATTATCTTGACAGACAATCTTTATCCACTGTATTTTCTGAACAAGCAAAACAAATAGGAATTGAAGTTAACCTTAAAGGTGCTGATTGGGATACAATTTATCAAAATATGTACAGTTCAGCTGCTTTAATGCAACAAACTTCCCCTGATCCTTATAAATCCATCTATCAACAATATCACAGTAAAGAGGTTGATGGTTTCTATATGAATCCTAATTTATATAATAACAGTGCTTCCGATGCTTTAATGGAACAAGCTATGCATAGTAATGACTTCAATCAAGCTAATAATTACTGGTCTCAATCTGCACTTGTAAACGGTGGAGGATGGGGTCCTGCTGGTGATGCTCCATGGGTATGGTTAGCAAACTATGACTACAACTATTTCATTAAAGATGGAGTTAACATAGGAAACCAACCTGATGGTTTAGGAAACGATATCTTAATTAACATTTGTGAATGGACAAGGGCTTAATCAAGTCTTTTTCCTTTTTTTTATTTTTTAAAAATTTTTGAGGGGGTTCAATATGAATCGAAAAAGTATTATAAAATTTTTTGGATATAAATTAATCCGTTTTATAATTTTAATGATTGCTGTTGCGATTTTTAGTTTTATATTATTAGATTTATCCCCTATTAATCCAGTTTCTGTTTATTTAAAAGGTGCTGCAGTATCTGAAGCTCAACGTCAAATTCTTAACCAATACTTTGGTGTGGGCGTACCACTTCCCACTAAAATTTATCATTGGCTACTGGATTTGATTCAAGGAAATTTGGGTGTTTCATTAATTTATCGTGCTCCTGTTATAGATGTTATTATAGATAAATTTACAGCATCTCTTGCATTAATGAGTATATCTTGGTTATTAAGTGGAATTATTGGATTTTTATTAGGTGTTGTTGCGGGTAAAAATAAAGGATCATGGATTGATAAGGCAGTAAAAACTTATTGTTATGCAATTCAGTCTGCACCTTCCTTCTGGGTAGGTATGCTTATCTTAATGGTCTTTGCAGTTTATTTAAAATTGTTCCCAATTGGTTTTGGTGTTCCTATTGGTGTTAGAAGTACGGATGCTACATTTATGGAATGGGCATCAAGACTTGTGCTTCCTACATTAACCTTGAGTTTGGTAGGTTTAGCACCGATTGCAATGTATACCCGTAATGAATTGGTCCAGGTATTATCTTCTGATTATGTATTATTTGCAAAATCCAGAGGTGAAAAAGGCTGGGATTTAGTAAAAAATCATGGAATAAGAAATATATTACTTCCAGCAGTTACATTACAATTTTTATCATTCAGTGAATTGTTTGGTGGGGCGGTTTTAGTAGAACAGGTATTTTCATATCCGGGAATTGGACAAACGGCTGTGGCTGCGGGACTTCAAAGTGATGTTCCACTATTTTTAGGTATTGTTCTATTTAGTGCAGTATTTGTATTTGTTGGAAATTTACTTGCTGATATTTCATATTATTTCATAGATCCGAGAATTAAGGAGAGTGAATTTAGTGATTAGAAAAAAAGCAACTAATGATAAGGAACAATGGTTCTTGTATAAGGCTAATCTTAGGACAAAAACTCTTCTAATAATTGGAATCTCTACATTATTGATTGTCAGTATTTTAATTTCTAGTTTATTCATCGGTGAAATTCCGACAAGTTTCACCAGCGCTAATCAGATGCCATCTTTTCAACATCTATTCGGAACTGATTGGATGGGACGGGATATGTTTTTAAGAACTGTTTCTGGTCTAAGTTTAAGTTTAGTTGTTGGTATTGTTGCATCTGGTGTCAGTACACTTATTTCAATAATATTGGGATTATTTTCTAGTTTCAATAAATTTTCTGATGAGGCTGTTGCTAGTATTATTGATTTATTCGGTTCAATTCCACACATCCTTTTAATTATTCTTATTTCTATCATGTTTGGTGGTGGAACATTGGGAGTAATTATGGGTGTGGGTTTAACGCATTGGACTCCTCTTGCAAGAGTTCTCAGGTCTGAAGTTAAGGAAATTAAAACTAAAGAATATATTCATTTAGCTCAAAACTTAGGAAAATCAAAAGTGTGGATTGCAACAAAGCATATTTTACCGTTAATTGTTTCTCAGATAATTGTGGGTGTTATTTTAATGTTCCCTCATGCTATTATGCACGAAGCAGCCATAACCTTTTTAGGATTTGGTTTGCCTCCTCATGATCCTGCAATTGGGGTTATATTATCTGAATCAATGCACTATTTATCTTCAGGATACTGGTGGTTAGCATTCTATCCTGGTCTATCCTTATTAATAGTTGTATTGTTATTTGATTTAATTGGTGAAAATGTTGAAAAATTACTTAATCCGGAAACTGCACAAAAATAAGAGGAATTTTATTATTTCTCTTTTTTATTATTTTTTTTGATGATATTATGAATTTTAAAATAACAGAAATTAACGATGATTCCAGTGAGATAAATCTTGTTCAAAACTTTTTGTATGCTCAGATTAAGGAAGAATATGGCATTGGTCCTACTCCAAAGTTTCATTATGATATTGAGGGAATAGAAGAATATTATATTCTGCCTGAAAGAAATAATTTTTTTGTAGCTTGGGATGGGGATAAAGTAGTTGCGACATCTGCCATCAGGGCTTATGATTTGGATTACGATTTTTTTAAAGATGTTTATTCAAAAGATGATACTGCAAGTATCTGGAGATTAATGGTCGATAAAAATTATAGAAGGCATGGTCTTGCCCGAAATCTTGTAGCTAAAATGGAAGATTTTGCACGCAGCAAATCTTATGATAAAATATATCTTCATACACATAGATATCTTGAAGCGGGTTTGCCATTTTGGAAATCTTTAGGTTATGTTGTAACTGTTGAAGAAGATGATTATGACGAAACAAGTCATATGGTAAAAAATTTAATTTAGGATTTTCATCCTAAAACTTATTTTATATTAAAATTAAAAACTATTACTGATGAAAAGAACAGCACTTAAAATCGGATATATCGGAACTAATTTTCATGGCTTTCAAAGACAGCCAAATGTAAGGACTGTTGAAGAGGAATTAATATACCATTTACGAAAATTGGATTATATTGATGATTTAAAAAAGTCCAGATTTAGAATTGCCGGCAGAACTGATGCAGGCGTTCATAGTTTGGGCAATGTCATTAGTTTCCAGTCTGAAAAAGAAGTCAGGGTAAATGAAATTAACAATAGTCTTCCCGATGATATTCAAATATTGGCTAAAGCTCCTGTTCGCTATGCTTTCAAGCCAAGATATGCCCAAATGAGACAGTATCGTTACATATTATTCCAAGATCTTGACATCGATAAATTAAATGAAGTTGCAGAAGTATTTAAAGGGACCCATAACTTCACTAATTTTACAAAAAGATTTCAAAAAACAACTACAAGAACAATTGATGAAATTAAAATCACAAGAGTCAACTTGGATGATTATCACAAAAGGGAATTTCCTAATTTGCATGATACGTTATCTCCAATTTTTGTGGACATTTACGGTGAATCATTTTTATGGAATATGGTAAGAAAAATGATGCGGGTTTTTGTAGATGTAGCTTTGGATAAAATGACTTTGGATGATGTCAGAGATTTATTGAATCCTCCTGAAAATTCTCCAAGAGCCAATATTAAAGTGACAGAAGCAGAATATTTAATTTTAATGGATATTCAATATGACGGTATTAAATTCAAGTATGATGATTATGCATGCAATCGCTTTAAAAGAAATTTAATTGATTCACTGGATGATTTGCAGAAAAAGTATGCAATCCGTGAATCTATGATAAAAAGTTTAAATGACTTATTTTAAGGAGTTATTGGATCTATATTATTTTTGTTGTTGAATTGTACAATATAATTTAGTGCATCATGATTGTAACCTTCGTCTATTACTGTAGTTGCATATAATGATGAAACAGTGTATTTTTTACCATCCAGTTCAATTAATTCCATTGCTCCCAAATCACTTTTTTGATTATCTTTAAAGTAATATATGTTTTTTTCACGGGTAGGCCAAAAACTATATTTTGACGTGTTTTTGAAATTAAGTTCACTTTCGTTATATTCTTTGACAATAAATCGCGGATTATCATATGCGTTTGGTATGATATAACTGCCTTCCCCTACTTTTTTTGAATAATCGTTAGGCATTTTTAAATCATTAATGTTTAAAGCGTATGCTGCGCTTATACCAAATATTAATATTATTAAAATTGGTGCTATTTTTTTAATCATTTTTATCATTTCCTTATAATCCCCATAATAAATATGCCATAAAGGCAATTGAAAGCAATAACATTATCCAGTCTAATTCCTTGAATCTGCCAGTAGCAATCTTTGCAATGGTGTATGTTACGAATCCCCATGCAATACCGCGGGAAATGGAGTAAGTTAAAATCATCATTGCAATAGTCATAGGCACCGATACCATAACAACATTGTCACTCCAGTTAACTTCTTTTAATTGCTGGATCATTAAAATCCCTACAATAACTAATGCGACAACTGTTACAGGAGGGGTAAATAGTGATAATACTATGGGGGCGAAGAATATGGATAATAAAAATAAAATCCCTATTACAATTCCAGTTAAACCGGTTCTTCCCCCAATTTCAATACCTGTAGAACTTTCAAGATATGCAGTTATGGGGCTGGTTCCACATGCGGAACCAATCATTTGAGCCGCTGCATTACCAATAAATGCTTTTTTTACTCGTTTTATGTTTCCATTTTCATCAACAAATCCTCCTTGTTTACCTAATGAAACAAAAGTTCCTGTTGTATCAAAAAATGAAAGAAATACTAGTGAAAATATAACTATTATGTTGTTGATATTGGAAAACAGCCCTCCAAATCCTCGGACAAATCCGAAGATTAGTGAAGTATTAATTTTTGTAGTGATTATTTCAGGTGAAATGGTTGGCATTAATGCTTCCCCCACTCCAAAACCAAATGAAATAAATATTAAACCAAGAATGGCATTCAAAATTAATCCAAAAAATATTGCTGCTGGCACTTTTTGAATATATAATATTATTGTGATGAAAATACCAATCAAGGCAAGCAATGTTGGTGGAGATAAAAGATTCCCCATAGTGACTAGTGTTGTTGGGTTCCCTACGATTATTCCACATTCATTAAGTCCAATAAATATTAAGAAAAATCCTATCCCGGCACCAATGGCCAATTTCAGGTCGTTTGGGATGATATTTATAATTTTTTCAGTTAATCCAGAAACAGTAATTAATAGGATAATAATGCTTGATAGGAATGTTGCCGCTAATGCCGTTTCCCAGGTATTTCCCATAAATATTATTATCGTAAATGTAAATAGTGCATTATGCCCCATTCCTGATGAAAGTCCGATAGGATATTTTGAAACAAGTCCCATTATGATACATGCAATTCCTGAGGCAAGTGCAGTTGAAAAAAAGACTCCTGATGCGGGCATTCCACTATTTGATAAAATTGAAGGGTTAACACCAAGAATATAAGCCATTGCAAGAAATGTGGTGATGCCTGCAAGAATCTCTGTTTTTAAATTTGTACCGTTTTCCTTAAATTCGAAGAAATTTTCTAACATTCAATCATCTTAAAATTATATTTTTCACAATATATTATTTAATTTAATTTATATTAAAGTTTCATCTTTTGAAATTTGATGGAGTTTGTTGTTCGTTTAAAAAATTAAAAGTTGTATGAAATCAGTTCATACAATCTATAATCCGAAGAACAGATATATTATGAAAACTATTGCAAGAATCCAGATGCCTATTCCCATTTCTTTGTATTCGCCTGCAGCTATTGATCCTATGGCATAGGTTAAAAATCCCCATGCGATACCGATAGAAATTGAATAACTTAAAATCATCATTATCACTGTCAAAAATACGGATGCAGCAATAACTGTACTTTTCCAGTTCACTTCTTTTAATTGACCCACCATTAATATTCCAACAATAACCAATGCAGCAGCAGTTACTGCGGGAGTAAATAATCCTAATATCAATGGAGAAATAAATATTGACAGCAGGAACATTATTCCTATTACAACAGAAGTTAAACCTGTTCTTCCGCCGATACCAATTCCAGTTACACTTTCTACATAAGCTGTCACAGTACTTGTACCGCAAATTGAACCGATTATTCCTCCTAATGCATCGCTTAAAAATGCTTTTTCAATTCCATTTGCCTGTCCATCTTCATCAACAAATCCACATTGTCTTCCAACAGTCATCAGTGTTCCTGTTGTATCAAAGAAAGTAACAAATACTAATGAAAATAACATGATTAGTAAATTAGGGATATTCGTGAACAGCTGCCAAAATCCTTTGGCAAATCCGAAAAATAGTGATGTATCCACATTTGTAGTTATTGGATGTGCTGGAATAGTAGGCATTAATGTATCTCCAACACCAAATCCGAGTAATGTAAAGATTACTCCGATGATTGCTGTTACAAGCAAACCAAAGAATACTCCAGCAGGTACTCTCTGAACATAAAAGATTAAAGTAATTAAAATGCCGATTAAAGCAAGAAGCGCTGATGGATTAAAAAGTGTTCCCATACTGACATAGGTTGATGGATCCGCAATAATTATTCCGCAACTTTTAAGCCCTAAAAATGCTAAGAAAAATCCTATCCCTGCGCCAATACCTAATTTTAAATCAATAGGAATAATATTTAATATTTTTTCCCTTATACCAGAAAGGGTAATTATTAAAAAGATTATGCTTGAAAGAAATACTGCTGCAAGAGCAGTTTCCCATGTATTTCCCATCTCCAGTATTATTGTATATGTAAACAGTGCATTAAGACCCATTCCCGGAGCGAGTCCGACAGGATATTTTGAAAGAAGTCCCATTATGATACATGCAATTCCTGATGAGAGGGCTGTTGCAAAAAAGACTCCTGACGCTGGCATTCCTCCTTCAGACAGCATTGAAGGGTTAACACCAAGAATATAAGCCATTGCAAGAAATGTGGTGATGCCTGCAAGAATCTCTGTTTTTAAATTTGTACCGTTTTCTTCAAATTTGAAAAAATTGCCTAACATATAATCCTCTCATCAAAATTTATTGTTTCGATAGATATTATTATGAATTTTTATATATTAAAATATTGACTAAAAATATTTTTTAGATAGATTTTAAAAATAATATAATTAGTGAGATTATGGATGATTATACTAATATGTATAATGACTTTTCAAATGTTGCAATAGCGGAGGAAAAGGTTTCTCCACAGGCTATTCTTGAAGTATTAAAAGATTACTCCGCAACAATTTCTGTATTTGATTTAATGATTGCTAATGCAGAAATGATTGAAGACAGTAAATATGTTCAGGATAGCTATAAGAAAAAGAGTATTGGCGTGTATGCAAAGTATTTTTTAGGCCGTATCCGTGAAATACGGGATGATGATAATCATTATGACAATGGAGTGGATAAGGAAGAGTTTATCGATGCCGTAGCTACATTAAAATCATATCATGATGCTGAATCCATATCCAGCAAATCCAAATTTCCTTTGATTTATGCCATAGTTTCTCTGTATACGACCTTTGTTTTAGAGGAACCTATTCATCCTGTAGGCACTCCATTTCCAGGTTCTTTGAAGGTTGAGGAAAAGGATGGCATATTTTATTGTCCGGTTAAGGATGCAAATTTGGAATCTCCTAATGCTGTTTGCAAAATGTGCATTGCTGAACAGTTGGAGTTTTGAAAACTATTTTTTTTCATGGTCCCAAGGATTATCATCGAACCATGGCTCTCCGCCGTACTTTTCAAAGAAAGCATCATCCCATGTCGGGTCGTAATTTTGATAATTGGATTCATCTTCCAGGTCATATCCTCTATGGTATGTATTTGCATTATATCTTGTGGTATTGCTTCTAGTCTTGGAGGAAGTACTTGGTTCGGTTGTCTTACAGCAGTAAGCAACAACTGCAATAAAGATTATAACTGCTATAATACTTTTTATAGGCCCTAAAGGGTCTCCATAATATAAGGCGATAGTAATTAGATTAATCATATTCTATATTGTGTATTTCATGTTATTAAAATGTTCTTTAATATTTAACAAAAATTTTTTTTATTTAAAAATTAAATATACTAATAAGTGATATTATGAAAATTGCTGTTGTACTAGGAACAAGGCCTGAAATTATTAAAATGGCTCCAATTATTGATGAAACAGTTAAACAAGGAATAGATTTAACTCTTATTCATACTGGCCAGCATTATGATAAGGAAATGTCTGATAACTTCTTTAGGGACCTTGAAATTCCAGCACCAGATTACAATATACAAGTGGGTTCTGGTTCCCATGGTAAGCAGACAGGATTGATGATGAAAGGTATTGAAGAGGTTTTAATTGATGAAAAGCCGGATATTGTTTTAGTTCAAGGTGATACTAATGCTGTTCTGGCCGGTGCTCTTGTAGCTTCTAAACTGCACATTGCTGTAGGACATGTTGAAGCAGGACTCAGATCTTTTGACATGACCATGCCTGAAGAAATCAATAGGAGGGCATGTGATGTTACTTCTACAATGTATTTCATCCCGACTGAAGAGTCAGCCATTAATCTATTGGCTGAAGGTTATTCTAGAAAAAATTTATTCATTACAGGAAATACTGTTGTTGATGCTTGTTTTAGGCATCTGGAAATAGCTAAAAAAAGAGGATTTGAAGAAGAATCTCTTGCTAGCTTAGATATTGACAATATGGATAATATTTTGACTTTAACAATGCATAGGGCAGAAAATGTAGATGATAAAAATCGTGTTTTAAATATTATTGGTGCACTGAAGGAACTAAAAGAAATGAATATCATTTTCCCAATACATCCAAGAACTAAAAAAACCTTGCAGGATTTTGGTTTATTTGATGAATTAAATGATTTAAGTCATGTTCACATTATCAAACCGGTGGGATATTTGGACTTTTTGCAGTTAACATCAAAATCAACATTAATTTTAACTGATTCTGGAGGCCTTCAGGAAGAGGCAATAACCCTTGATGTTCCTGCGTTAACATTAAGATACAATACCGAAAGACCAGAAACCGTTACTGCTGGTGGAAACATACTTGTCGGGTCAGACAAAGAAGTAATATTGGAAAATGCTAAAAAAATATTGAATGATAAGGATTTTGCTGATAAAATGAGAAATGCTCCAAACCCATATGGTCAGGGAGACTCAGCAAAACTGACAGTTGATGCAATAAAAGATTATTATGAAAAAGGATTATTGAATATTGAAGCTCCAGAAGATATCATGACATCATTTAAAAGAAAAATGGCATCAATAGAAGATGATGTCACTGTTAAAGATTTTGAAGAGAAAAATAATGCTTTAATCCATTTGGTTTTCGATGGAGAAAAAATGCGTTTTCCGGTGGATGATTTAAACATAAAAGAGATGTGTGTTACTTATGACGAATACCAACGATGATTCAATTTTAGTATTTGAGTACTTTACAGCTTCCGGAGAAAAAGACAGATGCATTATTTCAGAAGCTGAATCCTTATTATTTTCATTAATCGATGATTTAAAAGATTATGATTTGGATGTTGTTGTAAATGAATCTTATGAAAATGTTATGAATAAATATGATAATGTTAATCCCATATTGATTAATACAGACATTATCTCTTGGCTTGAAGAGAATGCTTCCAAGTTTAAAAGAGCGATTTTCATTTCAGCGGAAATGGATAATGCATTATATAATATCACGAAAATTCTGGAAGAAAATAATGTTTATATTTACAATTCATCAAGTGAGGCTTGCCTTATAGCATCTGATAAGTCTTTGACTTACGAAACAGTATCAAATGCACTTCCTCAACCAAGAACCTTCAGATTTAAAATAGATTCTAAAGGATATTGGAAAAGGGCAATCACAAATTTGCATAAAAAATGGCAGGCCGAAGATCCATTAACTCCACTTAAGTTAATAATAAAACCGTTGATTGGTGTTGATTGTGAAGACATAGTTATTATTGATGATATTGATGATTTGAGTTATGATCTGGAAAAAATATTTCCTCCTCAGTCAAGAATCATTGTTCAGGAGTTTATTGAAGGTGAAGATGTCAGTGTCAGTCTGATTTGTAAAGATGGTAATGCCACACCAATAAGTTTAAACAAGCAATTCATACAATTAAAAAATGATAAGGAAACTTATCTTGGTGGAATGCTGCCTTTCAAAAGTGAATATGAAAAAGAAGCCTTCGAGGTGGCAAAAAAAGCATGCGAATCTGTTGACGGATTAAAAGGTTTTGTGGGTGTTGACTTATTGATAAGCAAAAATGATGATATTTATCCTGTATATTTGCTTGAAATCAACTCAAGATTCGCAACTCCTTATGTGGGACTTAAAAAAATAGCTAATTTTAACATAGCAAAAACAATTATTGAAGGCAATATTGATGAAATTGATATTTCCTTAGATGGTGAAGTGGAATTTAAAAAACAAGGAAATAACTTAGATATTAGGAGAATTTAAATAATGAAAATTGCAGGTTTTGATATTGGTGGAGCAAACACTGATTTAGCAGTTATTGACTTTGTAAATGGTGAAATAAAAAACATTGAAGTTGATTTTGCATATCTTCCAATGTGGAGTAATAATGATGATTTATCACGAGTTTTAGTTGAATTGATTGAAAATATCTGCCCACTATCTGAAATTGATGCTGTGGGCATATCAATGACTGCTGAACTTGTAGATGCTTATGATACTAAAAAAGATGGGGTTTTGGATGTAGTTAAAAAATGTGAAGATACTTTCACATGCCCAATTGCTTATGTTGGAATTGATGGGATGATGTCCAAAGAAGAAATTGAAAAAACCCCTCTTAAGGCAGCCGCTGCAAATTGGATTGCAACAGCTCAAATAGCAACATTAATTTCCGATAATTGTATTTTTATTGACACTGGAAGTACAACAACAGATATTATTCCTATTAAGGATGGTAAGGAGTGTGCTATCGGTAAATCAGATTTCGACCGTTCAGCTACTGGTGAACTCGTTTATACAGGAACTTTAAGAACAAATCTGGCTTCCTTTTTGGATAAAATTGAATTTAATGGAAAGCAGTATCGTGTGGCTAGTGAATTGTTTGCACAGACTGCTGATGTTTACATGTTATTGGATTTAATTACTGAAAAAGACTATGTTTGCGATACTTTTGACGGTGAATCAAAGTCAAAAATAGACTGTGCCAAAAGAATTGCACGCGTTGTCTGTGCAGATTTGGAAATGTTGTCTGAAAGTGATATTGTTGAAATTTCAGAGTTTATTCATCAAAAACAAATTGAACAGATTGCGGATGGACTGAAACAAGTTCATGAAACTCAAAACTTGGATTTGATTATCACTACTGGTTTGGGCAAAGATATTTTAGATAGGCCTGCAGCAGAATTATTGGGGCTTGAAGTTAAATCTATGGGAGATATTTTAACTGATGAGGAATGTGTTGTTGCTCCTGCCGTTGGAACTGCAGTGATGATGAATAAATATTTTAATGATTAGCTATGACAAAATATACTTATTATACTGACGGTGCAGCCACCATGATTAATAAAAAGGGTAAATACCTTCGTGGGGCTGGGGGATGGGCTTTTATATTATTGATTGATGGCAGTGAAAATTCAAACAGTTCCGGAGGATGTCCTCTAACAACAAACAATGAAATGGAATTGTATGCCATATATGCATCAATGAAAGACTTTCTTTTAAAATCGGAATCTGGAGATACTATTGAAATATGTTCTGATTCATCATATTGCATTGACACATTCACCAAATGGGTTAAAGGCTGGAAAAGAAGAGGATGGAAAAAATCAGACAACAAACCCATTAAAAATTTAAATATAATTAAAGCCGTTTGCAGATTAATGACAGAGATTGACAAGAAATCATGCAGTCTAAAATTCGTTAAGGTGAAAGGCCATTCTTCAAATGAATGGAACAATAAAGCCGATGATTTGGCAGTCAATGCTAAAAGTGTTGCTTTTAAATCAGGAAAAACTGTTTATTATAATGGTAATGATGGTCTTTTAGGTGGAAAATCAAAGTATGTTTGATTAATACCATACGTCTTTTATTCCAAGCAAATAAGCTCCAGTATTGGCTATCAAATGTATAATTAATGTTAATACAATTGCAATTATTATAAATTCTAAACTAAAACTAACAACCAATGAAGCAAATAATAATGCAACGATTAAAAAGTCAATCTGATCAAGTATTGGTGCAGGTTTTCCACGTCCAATTCCCACTCTTCTTTTTATGAAGCTGCCTAAAGCGTCACCGACCAATGCTCCAAATGCAAGTAAAAACCCGATTAAGATTCCATTTGAAACGCCAACAGCTATTGGAGTTACTATAACATTTCCATATAATGCGAGCAATGTTGATCCGTAATATCCTTGTATTGCCCCTACGAGTGTTCCCAATACTGTCCCTCCAATCAAACCTTTCCAGGTTACACCATCTCCAATCCATCGGTTGCCTTTTGAGTCGGTTTTTCCGAAATCCAGAGGTTTTCCTCCTCCAAAAATCAATCCGCCACTGTTGGATATGTATGCTGGAAGTAAAAAGTACAGGACTGTGATACATTCAATCCCCAACATTGCAATGTTAAAACTCATTTTTTATTTGCTCCAATAAAATTTATATTATGTATATTCTATACTCATTAAAGTATTTATATTTTAAATAACTATAAATATTAAATTAACTATATTTATTTATATTATGTTTATCTGATATTGAGTTATGTTTTTTTGTTAGGTGATTTTTTGAAAATTAAAGATACTAAAAGTTTATGTCCAGAGTGTGGTAAACCTCTTGATGCGGAAGTTTTTGAAGAAGAGGGAACAATCTACATCAAAAAAACTTGTAATAATCATGGGGAATTTGTCAACACTTACTGGAGTGATAGTGAAATTTATGATAGGGTAAATGATTATGAACCGTCTATCACTTCCGTAGAAAACCCTTGTGTAGATGATATTGGCAGTTGTCCATCTAATTGTGGGCTTTGTTCCAAACATGAAACATCTACTGTATTGGGATTAATTGATGTTACTAATAGGTGTAATTTAAGATGTCCTGTTTGTTTTGCTAATGCAGCAGCTTCAGGACGTTTATTTGAGCCTACTCAAGATGAAATTAGGCAAATGCTTAGAAATTTAAGAAATTTAAAACCACATCCTACTCCAGCTATCCAATATGCTGGTGGAGAGCCTACTGTCAGAAAGGATATTGTAGAATTAGTTAAAATGGCTAAGGAAGAAGGTTTTACTCATGTTCAAATTGCAACCAATGGTTTAAAATTAGCAATGAAAGAAAATTTGGCTAAAGAATTAAAAGCCGCTGGTTTAAATACAGTATACTTGGCTTTTGATGGTGTAACTCCTGAACCTTACATTAACAATAGGGGAAGAGATTTACTTCCTTATAAATTAGATGCGATTGAAAATTGTAGAAAAGTAGGTTTAGGTGTTGTATTGGTTCCTACTTTAATTAAGGGTGTTAATGATCAGCAAGTAGGAGAAATCATTAAATTTGCATTTGACCACAGTGAAAATGTCTATGGAGTTAATTTCCAACCTGTTTCATTTGCTGGAAGAACTCCTGCCGATCAAGTGGAAGAACAAAGAATTACTATTCCTGATTTCGTCCAGATTATAGAAGACCAGACTGATGGTGAAGTAAAAACTACTGACTTCTATCCTCCGTCTTCAGTTGAACCTTTCGCTAGATTCATTGGTGATCTTGAAGGAGGAAAACCAACTGTTACTCTCAATTGTCATCAACATTGTGGTATAGCTACTTATGTATTCAGGGAAAAAACTGAAGGACCAGGTAAGGATAAATTAATACCAATCAATGATTTTATTGATGTTGATGGATTATTTGATAAATTAAACGAATTATCTGATAAATTAGAAAAAGGCGGTTTTGCAAGAAAACAAAGGGTTTTAGCTAGTGCTACTAAAGCTATTCCAAAATTAATAGATTCCAGTAAAGCTCCTAAGCATTTGGATGTTAAAAGGATTTTAATTAATGTATTCACTAAAAGATCATATGAAGCTTTAGGTGATTTTTCAAAAGATGCAATGCTTATTTCATGCATGCACTTTATGGATCCGTTTAATTTTGATGAAGACAGAGTTAAAAAATGTGTTATTCATTATGCAACTCCTGATGGCAGAATTATTCCATTCTGTACTTTCAACTCAATGTATCGTGAAGGTGTTGAAGAAAAATTCTCAACTCCTTTAAAAAAATCTAAAGAATAAATAATATTGGGGCATACTATGTATATTAAATCACCTTCCAGACTTCATTTAGGCCTTATTGATATGAACGGTTCCTACGGCAGGCTTGATGGTGGAATTGGATTAACAATCCAAAATCCTAGTTTTCTTTTATATGGGGAAAGCGCTGAAAAAGGCATCACAATAGATTTCAATGATGATGCTAACTTAACTGATATTATTAAAGATGAATGTGTAAAAAAAATCACTAACTCAGCTCAAAAAGTCATTGACCATTATGGTGTTGATGAAGGATTTTACTTTAGGGTTGATGGAGCATATCCTCCACATTCCGGTTTGGGTTCTGGAACTCAGATAGCTTTATCTACAGGAAAGCTCATCACAGAACATATTGGCCAAGAAGCTGATGGTCTTACTCTTGGTAAAATCACTGGTCGTGGCGGAACTTCTGGTATCGGAGTTTTCGCATTCGATTATGGCGGATTTATTGTTGATGGTGGACATAGCAGAAAAGAAAAGGACTCTTTTTTACCGTCTTCCGCTTCTAAAGCCAGTCCTCCACAATTGTTTGGTCGTTATGAGTTTCCTGATGAATGGGGAGTATTGCTTGTAATATTGAAATCTGACGTCAGTGTCAATGGCCAAAAGGAAGTTAATATTTTCCAAGAATACTGTCCTATTGACCGTCGTGAAGTAGAATTGTATTCCCATTTAATTTTCATGAATATGATACCATTTTTATTAGAAAAGGATTTGCCTTGCTTTGGAAACATTATAAATAAAATACAAACAATTGGTTTTAAAAGCATTGAGGTCAAACTCCAATCAGATAATATTAAACAATTAATGGCAAAATTAACTGAAATTGGTGCATATGCAGTTGGAATGAGTTCATTTGGACCAACCGTCTATTCATTTTATGATAAAACTAATGAGCATATTGTACAAGAAATTAAAGATTATGTTGGCGATGATGGCATAGTTATAACAACAAAGGCTCAAAATCATGGTCATGTTCTTACTAAATAGTGATTATTATGGACGTTATTTGTGGAAAAACCTGGACTTTTGGTGAAAATATAGATACTGATGTTATTATTCCTGGAAGATACTTGAGAACATTCAATCCTCGGGATTTGGCTGATCATGTTCTTGAAGGAGAAAGGCCGGATTTCACTAAAGGTGTTCAAAAAGGTGATGTTATAGTTGCAGGAGATAATTTCGGCTGTGGTTCTTCACGTGAACAGGCCCCTGTTGCTATTAAAACTGCAGGTGTTGATGCGATTGTCGCTAAATCATTTGCAAGAATTTTTTATAGGAATGCAATTAACATAGGTTTACCTGTTATTGTAAGTGATATTGAAGCTAAGGACGGAGACATTATCAAAATAGACTTGGCTAATGGCAGTTTAATTAATAAAACTTCAGGTGAATCTGTTAACTTTGAACCATTTAAAGAGTTCATGTTAGATATTTTAGAAGATGGTGGTTTAGTAAACCATTATTTAAATAAAGATTAATTTTTTTAAAAGGAGGCATAAAATGGAATGTCCAATTTGTGGTTCTGATGATATTGAAATTTTAAATTCAAAACAAAAAGAATCGAAAAAGAAATTTATGGAAGAATATCTTTTAAAATGTTTTGACTGCGGTCACGTTTTTAAAGATGTTGTATCTGCAAGCAAACCTAAAAATTATAGGCTTATCATATCTGAACAAAATAAATCTCATAAGACTTCAATTGAATTATCTCCAAGTGATGAATTGAAAGTTGGCGATGTCCTGCTTTCTGATTTGGGTCAGGTTGAAGTTTCAAGTATTGAAGTAAAAGATACCCGTGTTAATAAATCATTAATTGAAGATATTACAACCATATGGGCAACATCTGTTGAAATTCCAGCAAGAATTGGATTTTCTGTAGATTTGCATGGTGAAGTTGATTCATATAAGCTGGATTTAGAAAGGGACTTTGAAATTGCTCCTGGTGATGTTGTAAAAATTGAAAATCATATTGTAAAGGTTCATGTCATTAAAACAAATGATAGAAAGCTCACTTCAGGTTTTGCCAAGGCAGGAGTAATTAAGAGAGTTTATTCAAAACCTGTTAAATTTAATAATTATGATTATGATTTGACTTCAAATATTTTCAAAAAAACTAGTTAGAGTGTATCCATGAAAGTTTATATTGATTCCTACGGCTGTACATTTAACAAGGCTGATGGTCAGATTATGGCAGGAGTTTTAAATGAGAATAATATTGATTTAGTCGATAATATTGATGATGCTGATGTCATTATTGTAAATACCTGCTATGTTAAATTGCCTACTGAAAATAAGATTGTTTATAAAATCCAGCAACTGCAAAAAAATTATCCTGACAAAAAGATTATTGTCGGGGGTTGTATGGTTGAGATTGATCCTGAAAAATTGGATGGTATCGGACCTGATTGCAGTTGGATTGGACCTCATCAGTTAAATAAAGTTGCTGACGTTGTCAAACAGACTTATTGCGGGGAAGTCATACGTGAATGTGGGTTTTCAAAAGAAAGTAAGGTCGGTGTTCCTAAAGTTACTGACGACAGTTTGATTCATATTATTCAGATTTGTGAAGGTTGTTTGGGAGCTTGCGCCTTCTGCTGTACTCGTTTTGCTCGCGGACCATTGAATAGTTATCCAATATCTGATATTGTTGCAGAAGCAAAGGAAGCTATTGAAAATGGGGCCTGTGAAATTCAACTTACTGCTCAGGATACTGCAGCTTTTGGCCGGGACAGCGGTGAAAAACTATCAACTTTAATCAAAGAAGTGGCTAATTTAGATGGAGATTTTCGTGTTCGTGTTGGAATGATGCATCCTAAAAACATTTTAAATGATGTTGATGAAATAATTGATGCAATCAAAGAACCGAAGGTATATAATTTCATTCATTTGCCGATACAAAGTGGCAGTGACAAAGTCCTAAAAGAGATGAGGCGAGGACACACCATTGATCAATATATTGAAATAGTCAATAAATTTAAAAAAGAAATTCCTGATTTGACTTTGGCAACTGATATTATTGTGGGCTATCCTACTGAAAATGATGATGATTTTTTAAAAACTGTCGATTTGCTTAATGAAGTCAAACCCAGTTTGATTCATTTGTCTAAATATCAACATAGAAAAGGTGCAATTTCTTCATCACTTAAAGAAATTCCTCCTCAAATTGTGAAGGAACGTTCAAAATTTTTATCCCAAATTAAGAGTGAAATAACAAAGCAGGAAAATGAAGAACTGCTAAACTCACATCAAAATGTTTTAATTGTTGAAATTGGTTCTAAAGGTGGATTCATTGGCAAAACAGATTCATATATTCCAGTTATAGTTGAAGATGTTAATTTGGGAGAATTTGTTGAAGTAAAAATAACTCATGCGACCGCTACATACCTGAAGGGCATTGTAGAATAATTTATTTTTTTTATCTTTTTAATGATATTGTTTTTATAATTTTCATATATTTTCTGTCTTTATTTATTTATTTTTTTAGTATTACTTTTCTATTTATAAAACACTTACTTGATAGGGCAATGGTTTATATATAAGTGAAATATAGCCATTTTTTCCAAAACATTTATATACTATGGGTTACTATCATTTAATTGGAGGTGAAATAATGAGTGAATTACCAATCGCACCAGTAGGTCGTATCTTAAAAAATGCTGGAGCACAAAGAATTAGTGACGAAGCTAAAATTGCATTAGCTGAAGCATTAGAAGAAAAAGGTGACGAAATCGCTAAAAAAGCTGTTAATTTCGCACGCCACGCTGGTAGAAAAACTGTAAAAGCTGAAGATATCAAATTAGCTATCAAATAGGCTTTTTACTTTTTATTGAAATCTATTGGCCATTTTCTTGGTCAATTTTTTCTTTTTTTAATCGGTCTTGTTAATTTGCAAACTTTTATATATTACTTTTTACATAGTATAGTATGTTGCACAGGACCGGTGGTCTAGGGGTATGATTCCTCTTTGACGTGGAGGAGATCACGAGTTCGAATCTCGTTCGGTCCATATGCCATGGTAGTTCAGATGGGAGAACGCTAGACTGAAGATCTAGATGTCGCTGGTTCAAGTCCGGC
>NZ_JAZTXC010000121.1:0-8203 GCF_045636185.1 Methanobrevibacter sp.
TGGTTCATATTTGAACTTGGTATTGTCTTATTGATTTTAGGATTCTTATTCCCAGCATTTGGAATGATCGGTATGGCATTAGGTGCAATATTAATTGTTGCTGCTCTTGGTATACTCTTCTGGACTAACGGTGCTTTCGGACTTATGGATGTATTTGGATTCATGGGAGATGTACTTTCATATGCTCGTCTTTTAGCTCTTTGTTTAGCTACTGGTGGTATTGCAATGACTGTAAACATCTTGACCAATATGGTAAATGACATGATTCCATTTGTAGGTATCGTTTTAGCTATTATCATCTTTATCGGTGGACATATTGCTAACTTCCTTTTCCAAGTATTAGGTGCTGGTGTTAACGCTTTGCGTCTTAACTATGTAGAGTTCTTTGCTCAATTCTATATGGGTGGAAAACATTCATTTGAAGCTTTTAAAGCTAAAAGACAATTTACAAAAATTAAGAAATAGACAAAATTTAAATTTATAGTTTTATAATTCAATGCTTAAAGATGAAATTATTGGAAATGTGATTTTATATTTAAGAAAATTATGAAAATTCATAATTGAAACTCAAGAACTTTATGCTTATAAAAATGTCGAAAGGCAATTATTATAAAATGATGTTCTTTTATCAAGAACTTTGCGTTCTATTGAAATATAATAAAAATTATATTAAAAAAAATTTTAACAAATCAATTTAAGGAGATATATTATATGGTAGAAATTGCTTTAGGTACTGCTTTAGCAGCTATTGGTGCTGGTGTAGCAATTGGTTTTGCTGGTTTAGGTTCCGGTTTAGGACAAGGTATGGCAGCAGCTGGATCTGTTGGAGCTGTAGCAGAAGATAACGATATGTTTGCTAGAGGTATTATTTTCTCAGCATTACCAGAAACTCAGGCTATTTACGGATTCTTGATTGCTATTTTATTACTTGTATTCTCAGGATTATTAGGTGGAGGAGAAGGTCTTTCCACTACTGCAGGTATTGTAGCTATTGGTGTAGGTGCATCTATCGGATTTGCAGGTTTAGGTTCCGGTATGGGTCAAGGTATGGCAGCAGCTTCCTCTGTTGGCGCTATCGTTGAAGATACTGACATGTTCGCAAGAGGTATTATCTTCTCCGCATTACCAGAAACTCAAGCTATTTACGGTTTCTTGATTGCTATCTTACTTATGGTATTCGGTGGAATATTAGGTTAAGGAGGTCAGTTATATGAGCTCTGGAGCAGACAAAATTGTCTCTAACATAATGTCTGATGCTCAAGCAAAAGCTGATGTAAATAAAAGTGAAGCTCAAGTGAAAGTTGATGCTATATTAGCTGATGGTGAAAAAAGAGCTGAAGCTACTAAGGTTAAAATCTCAGAAGACGCTGCAAAGCAAGCGGAAATGAGATATCAACAAATTATTTCTGAAGCTAAAATGAATGCTCGTAGGGCAGAATTAGGGGCAAAAGAAGAAGTAATCGAAGAAGCTTTCAGTAAAGCTACTGAAGATTTGACAAATATGGCAAATACCAATGATTCAGAATATGTGGATGCTTTAGTTGAAATGATTAAAGAAGCAGCTGTAGAAATTGGTGGCGGAGATTTAATCGTTTTATTAAAAGAAGATGACATTCCTAAAGTCCAAGATAAATTGGAAACTATTGTCGGATTAATTAAATCTTTAATTAAACGTGAAAAACCATCTGATTTAAGTATAATCGCTACAGAAGTTTCCCGTGAAACTGATGTTGAAACTACTTTAGAAATTGGTGAACCTATTGACACCATTGGTGGAGCTATATTAAGAACAAGAAATGGTGAAATTCAAGTTAATAACACTATTGAATCTAGAATGTTAAGATTTAAGAAATCATTACGTTCAGAAGTTGCAAAAACTTTATTTGATTAGGAGAGATGAATTATGGCTGATGAAATTGCTACAATCATAAGTTCCTTAGGACTTTCTAATGAGGCATTTTTAGCAATAGTTCTTTTAGCATTTGTAGTTATTGGTGCAATTATTGTAATTGTTGCAACTAGACCAATTTTAGATGTTTATCCATATCTTCATCCTAATGCGAGAGTAAGAGCAAGAAAAGGAAGATTATTTGACGACAAACAAATTTCTGAACTTGTTGAAGCAAACAATGTTGAAGAAATTACCAACTATCTCAGAGGATCTCCTGACTATGCTGAATACTTAGATAATTATACACTTGAAAAGGCATTAGATATTCAACTTGGTGAAACTTACGATTTAGTTTCAAGAATGGCTCCTAAAGAAATTCAATCTTCATTTAAAGTAATGGCAAAGAAATCTGACATTGCTAATATTAAAAGCTTATTGACTGCTAAAGAAGCAGGATTAAGCCAAGAAGCTACTGAAGAACTTTTAGTTCCTACTGGTTCTTTATATGAAGATTTACAACGTTTAAGTGATGTTGACACTGTAACAGATGTTGTTGCAGGATTAGATGGAACTGAGTATGCACCGATTTTAGAAGAAGTGCTTCCTGAATATGAAAAAACAGGCATGGTCCTTCCTTTAGAATCTGCATTGGACAAATATTACTTAGACAAGTTACTTGCTTCCTCAGAAACACCATCTGATGAAAACAAACAAATTCTCTATTCATACGTTGGAAATCAAGTTGATGTAGCTAACATTAAATTAATATTGAGAGCAAAAGTTGATGGATTAGATTATGATGCTATCAGTCCATACATGATTGATAGTGGATATCAATTAAGAGAATGGAAGCTTAAAGATCTTATGGAAGCGGAAGATGTTACTGGAGTAATTTCCTCTTTAGAAGGAACAAAATACTCTGATGTACTTACTGATGTGCTTCCTGAATACAATGAAACTGGATCTGTAGCTCTCTTTGAACAAGCTTTAGACAAGTTTTTAGTCGACTCTGCAAAATCCTATTCCATGAAAAAACCATTAGGTATTGGACCTATAATAGGATTCTTGTCCCAAAAAGAGGTTGAAGTTAAAAACTTGAAAGTTATTGCAAGAGCTAAAAGAGAAGAAGACTTCCCAATATCTAAAATTAGGGAGATGTTAGTATGAGTGATGTCGCTATTATAGGAGATATCGATACTGTCACTGGTTTTAAACTTGGTGGAGTTAAAAAAGGTATTATTGTAAATAATGATGAAGAAGCTAAAAATGCTCTTGATGAGTTATTGAACGATGAAATTTCAATTATTATAATTACACAAAAGATAGCTGATAACATAAGAGAACATATTCATAAACGTCTTGGTTCTGATGTGTTACCAATGGTTATTGAGATACCAGATAAGTCTGGTTCATCTGAAGGCGGTGCCGATCAAATGGCAGCTCTTATTAAGAGAGTTATCGGGGTAGAGATGGTTAAATGATTAATGAAGGAAATATTATTAAAATTGCAGGTCCTGTTATCGTCGCAGATGGGATGAGAGGAACTCAAATGTATGAAGTGGTAAGAGTAGGTGAAGCTAAGCTTATCGGTGAGATTATTGAGCTTGAAGGCGACACCGCTACCATTCAAGTTTACGAAGAAACTGCTGGGGTAAAACCTGGTGAGAAAGTGGAAAGTACTGGAGGTCCATTGTCTGTAGAACTTGGACCTGGTGTAATGGGTTCCATTTTTGATGGAATTCAAAGACCTTTAGAAGTTATTAAAGGTATTTCTGGCGATTACATTGCTAGAGGTATTGATGTAGATTCTATTGACAAAGAGAAAAAATGGACTTTCGAACCTATTGCTAAAGTAGGAGACAAAGTTGTTGGTGGAGACGTACTTGGTCAAGTACAAGAAACATCTGCTGTTTTACAAAAAATTATGGTTCCACCAATGATTGAAGGTACCATTAAGTCTATTGTTGCAAAAGCTGAATACACAGTACTTGAAACTATTGCTGAAATTGAGACTGATGAAGGAATTAAAGAAGTTCAAATGCTTCAAAAATGGCCTGTACGTAAAGGTCGTCCATACAAAGAAAAATTGGACCCAGATATTCCACTTATTACTGGTCAAAGAGCACAAGATACTTTCTTCTGTTTAGCAAAAGGTGGGGCAGCAGCTATTCCTGGTCCTTTCGGTTCAGGTAAAACTGTTACACAACAACAATTAGCTAAATGGGCAGACGCAGATATTGTGGTATATATTGGATGTGGAGAACGTGGAAACGAAATGACAGAAGTACTTACCGAGTTCCCATTCCTTACTGACCCAAAAACTGGAAACCCAATTATGGATAGGACTGTTCTTATTGCAAACACTTCCAACATGCCAGTAGCAGCTCGTGAAGCATGTGTATACACTGGTATTACTATTGCAGAATACTTCCGTGACCAAGGTTACGACGTAGCGCTCATGGCAGACTCAACTTCCAGATGGGCAGAAGCTATGAGGGAAATTTCAGGAAGATTAGAAGAAATGCCTGGGGAAGAAGGTTACCCAGCATACTTAGCATCCAGACTTGCACAGTTCTACGAAAGAGCTGGAAGAGTAATCACTCTTGGTCAAGATCCTAAAGAATCTTCCGTAACTGTAGTAGGTGCAGTATCACCTCCTGGTGGGGACTTATCCGAACCTGTTACTCAAAACACCTTACGTATTTGTAAAGTATTTTGGGCATTGGATGCATCTCTTGCAGATAAACGTCACTTCCCTTCCATCAACTGGTTACAAAGTTATTCCTTATACGTAGAAAGTATTACCAACTGGTGGCAAGAAAACGCTTCAGAAGAATGGAGAGCAAACAGGGATCAAGCTATGGTTCTCTTACAAAAAGAATCAGAACTTGAAGAAATTGTACAGTTAGTAGGTCCTGATGCATTACCTGATTCTGAACAAGTTGTATTGGAAACCACCCGTATGTTAAGAGAAGACTTCTTGCAACAAAACGCATACGACGATGTAGACACTTACTGTTCTCCATCTAAACAAGCAGGTATGTTAGCAACTATTCTTAAGTTCCACGAAGCAGCAAGTGGTGCTGTAGAACGTGGTGCAGATGTAAAAGATATTGCAGCATTAACTGTTAAAGAGGAAATTGCTAGAATGAAATACATCCCAGAAGATGAATTTGAAGCAAGAGTAAAAGAAATTCAAGAAAAAGTTGTAACACAATGTGCTGAGGTATAAAAATGAATGCTGATATTAAAACAAGAGAATATACAACAGTTTCTGAAGTTTCTGGTCCTTTGATGGTAGTAGAAGGTGTTGAAGGTGTAGCTTATAACGAAATCGTAGAAATCGAAGCTCCTACCGGTGAACACAGAAGAGGACAAGTATTAGAAGTAAAAGACGATGTTGCTGTTGTTCAAGTATTCGAAGGTACTACTGACTTAAACACCTTAAACACTAAAGTAAGATTTACTGGTGAAACTGCTAAAATCGGTGTTTCAAAAGACATGATGGGACGTATCTTCGACGGTACTGGTAAACCTATTGACGGTGGTCCAGAAATCATACCAGAAAAAGAATTAGATATTAACGGTAACCCAATGAACCCTGCATCAAGAGAATTCCCTGCAGAGTTTATCCAAACCGGTATTTCCACTATTGATGGAATGAACACCCTCGTAAGAGGACAAAAATTACCTATCTTTTCAGGTTCCGGTTTACCACACAACGATTTAGCTGCTCAAATTGCAAGACAAGCTAAAGTAGTAGGTTCCGACGACGACTTCGCAGTAATTTTCGCTGCTATGGGTATTACTCACGAAGAAGCAAACTTCTTTATGAGAGATTTCGAAAGAACTGGAGCATTGGAAAAAGTAACTGTATTCATGAACTTAGCAGACGACCCTGCTATTGAAAGGATCCTTACTCCTAAAATGGCATTGACAACTGCTGAATACATGGCATTCGAACTTGGTATGCACGTATTGGTTATTCTTACTGACTTATCCAACTACTGTGAAGCATTAAGGGAAATTTCCGCAGCTAGGGACGAAGTACCTGGTCGTAGAGGTTACCCTGGTTACATGTACACTGACTTAGCAGGTATTTACGAACGTGCAGGACGTATCGCAGGTAAAGAAGGTTCAATTACTCAGATGCCTATCTTAGTTATGCCTCAAGACGATATTACTCACCCAATTCCTGACTTAACTGGATATATTACTGAAGGACAAATCGTACTCAGTAGGGATATTCACAGGAAAGGTATTTACCCACCTGTAGACGTACTTCCATCCTTATCTCGTTTGATGAGTGGTGGTATCGGTGACGATAAGACTCGTGATGACCACAGTGGTGTATCTGACCAGCTTTATTCTGCTTATGCAGAAGGACGTAACTTAAGAGACTTAGTTGCAGTAGTAGGGGAAGACGCTCTTACTGAAAGGGACCAAAGTTTCTTAGCATTTGCTCAAGCTTTCGAAGATGAGTTCATTACTCAAGCTAAAGACGAAGACAGAAGTATTGTTGAAACTTTAGATCTTGGTTGGAAATTATTAACCATATTACCTAAGACTGAACTTAAAAGAGTAAAAGATGAATTTATTGCAAAATATTACCCAGAATAAGTCTAAAATAGATAAATTCTTTAATATTTTTTAAATTCATCAGAATTTAAGTTTTAGGTGGAAATATTATCTTTTAGGAGGATAGTATGGCAGAAGAAATACTTGACGGTATTAACCCAACCCGTATGGAGTTATTGGCTCTTAAAGATAGGGAAAAACTCGCAGTTAAAGGTCACAGTTTGTTAAAACAAAAAAGGGACGCTTTGATTAAAGAGTTCTTCGACATCTTGGATAGAGTTAAAGGTGCAAGAGAAAACGCAGAAACTAACCTTTCTGAAGCTTACGCAGCACTTACTGAAGCTCAAATTACTATGGGTGACTTAGCTGTTCAAAAAGCGGCTTTATCTGTTAAAGAATCTGTAAAAGTAGATATTTCTTCAAGAAGTATTATGGGTGTTAATGTACCTATAGCTGATATGGAAATGGAATCAAGAACTTTAGTTGACAGAGGATACGGTTTATCCGACACTTCAATTCAATTAGACGAAGCAGCAAAGAAATTCGAAACTGCTTTAAGATACATTATTGAATTGGGAGAAATCGAAAAGACCATTTATCTTTTAGCTGATGAGATTGAAGCTACTAAACGTAGAGTAAACTCTCTTGAGCACATTATGATTCCTAGATTCCAAGCTACTATCAAGTCCATTAACATGAAACTTGAAGAGATGGAAAGGGAAAACTTCGTAAGAATGAAGATGATTAGATCTACAATCGAGAAAAACGAAGCAGAAGCTTTAGCAAAAGCTCAATTAAAAGCAGCTCAACAAGAATAATTGAAATTATGAAATAAATGCAATTCATATTTCGCTAGTTGAAATAGGATATGCGTTTATTATCTTAATTTTCATTATTTCTTATTATTTTATTTTTAGATTTTTAAACTGTTTTTATTATTTTTACAGTCTTTTTTTATTCTAATTTTTATTTAATTTTCATTTTAATTTAATTTTAATTTTTCATATTTTGATCTATAGATTTTAATTTGAATTCTAATTTTAGTTAACTTTATATATAATGTTTAACAAACTATAATATGTTGTATAGTCCCGTGGGGTAGTGGTAATCCTTCTAGGCTTTGGACCCGGAGACGGCGGTTCGACTCCGCTCGGGACTATCAATTTTTTTAGAGGATAAATATAACAATGTTATATTTTTAAAGGCTATTTTTTTCAATTTTCACAAATAATTTTTATAAATTATTTTTTAAAATGAGTTTTTTAAGTAAAATTTAATAAGTTCTTTTATGATATATTATATTGTATTAAATAAAGTTTTAAAATGGTGAAATTATGAGAAGAGACCCAATTCATCAATTTTTACGAAATCCAGACAATAAGGCAAAATTATTCATGGGCATAACTGGTGCTATGATAATAACCACTTTCTTAATAGTTATTGGTACTATAATGCTTATTTTACTCTTAGTGGGAATAATCTAATTCCACACTTTACTTTTTTTATCAATTAATAAATTAGTCAATTATCCAATATTTTTATAAACTTCATCTTCAGCTATTTTTGCATCACTCATTGCAGTTTTTAAATTTTTATCTGAACTGATGATAGTGACTAAAGGTTGATCCTTTTCTATTTTTACTCCTTCATAAGGAATATCATAAACATTTGGAATATTCAAATTTCCAATATTTATCTGTTTTCTTGCATAGATAATCTTCTTGAATGAATACT
>NZ_JAZTXC010000122.1:0-4673 GCF_045636185.1 Methanobrevibacter sp.
CTTGTTTATATTTCAAATAAATTAACTTATATATTAAAGGATATTTAAATGATTAACCTTTTAATTTATATCTATTTATTAGTTTAAGGTAAAATATACTATTTTACTATTGATAACTCATTTAAAATGTATTATATTTAAAATAATTTTATAATTAAAAAATAAAACTTTTATAATTTTGGTTAAAAATTTATTCAATTCGATATGTAAATATTTATATATCATAATTATCAAATCTATTACTAACTATTCATATGTGAATTAATTGGGGTTAGTTACGAATGGGAGAAAATATCTGTTAGACGGAATAAAGAGTTTTTCGTTAATATTGTTTTACTTGTTGTATCTTGTCTGTGTTTTGCCGGATAAGGTAAATGCAGGATACTTTCAAGAAAAATTTATTCGTATTATTTTTTCAATAATCCTTGTTGTTGATTTGATATTGGGTAGTTGATTTGTAAAAAAATTTTAATCGAAGGGAGAAAACTATGAAATCAAGAAAAATATTAATTATTGCTATTTTAATAGCTATAGTAGCAGTCATTGGTATAAGTACATGTTCTGCTGGTTTGTTTGACTTTTTGGGAAGCAATTCCAACAGCACTAACAACTCTAACGCAAGTGGGGATGTTAATTTAGCAGCTGCTGCTAGTTTAAAAAATGCTTTTGATAAGGATTTAATTCCTATGTTTGAAAGTAAACATCCTGGTATTCACATAAAGCCTACTTACGCTTCAAGCGGTGATTTACAAACTCAAATTGAAAACGGTTTAGCTGCAGATATATTTATGTCTGCTTCTAATAAACAGATGAATAAATTAGCTAATGAAAGTTTAATTGACAATAGTACTAATGTTCAATTTTTAGAAAATAAAGTTGTTTTAATCGTTCCTAAAGACTCAAAGTTAAACATTTCCTCATTTGATGATTTAAATAAGGTTAATGGTACTGTTGCTATTGGTAATCCTGAATCCGTGCCTGCAGGACAATATGCTAAAGAAGTATTGGTCAACCTTAAAATTTGGGATGGAATTCAATCTAAATTATCTTTAGGTAATGATGTAACAGCCGTATTGAATCAAGTAGCTGATGGATCTGCTGATTGTGGTATTGTATATGCTACCGATGCCGCATCCAATGATAATGTTAAGGTAGTTTGCGAAGCTCCTAACGGTTCTTTAAATACTTCAGTTATTTATCCTATAGCTATGACTAAAAATCCACAAAACCCAGATGCTGCAAAGTTATTCATGGAATTTTTACAATCTCCTGAAGCTAAAGAAGTGTTTGTTAAATATGGATTTACTATCCATCAGTAGATTTGTCTGAATATGTGCAGGAATACCATGGCTTCTTTAAGCCATGGATAAACTGCACAATAATGAAAAGTTTATTCTTAAAATGCTTCGGTGAACTTTAAATAGTAACATTACCTAAATAATAAATGGCATATACAAAGTTTAAGAACTTTTTTTTTTAATGATTTTAAAGTTAAAAAAGGAAATGTTGCTATTGTAAAATAAGAATGTTCATGTGAATAAAAATGTTAAAGGAGATATGTTTGTGGCAGTAGATTGGTCCCCAATTTTCATTTCAATGAAAACTGCAAGTTTATCAATTTTAATAACCTTTTTTGTAGGGTTATTTGTTGCTTGGATCATTGTCAAGATGAAAAATGATTCTGTGAAGATTGTACTGGACGGTATTTTTACACTTCCGATTGTATTGCCTCCTACTGTAGTGGGGTTCTTTTTATTGTATATTTTTGGTGTGAGAGGTCCTATAGGTAAATTTTTTATAGACTTTTTCACTATAAAGATAGCTTTTTCATGGTCTGCAACGGTAATTGCTGCTGTTGTAATGTCTTTTCCTTTAATGTATCGTTCTGCTCGAGGAGCATTTGAACAGGTAGATTCTAACCTGTTGGATGCCGGCCGTACATTAGGAATGTCTGAGTGGAAAATTTTCTGGAAAGTTCTATGTGCAAATGCTTTGCCAGGAATTATTAGTGGAGGAATTTTAGCTTATGCCCGTGGTTTGGGCGAATTTGGTGCTACAGCCATGATTGCAGGTAATATTGCAGGGCAAACCAGAACACTTCCAATGGCTGTTTATTCTGAGGTGGCCGCAGGTAATATGGGTGATGCATTTAATTATGTAGTATTCATTGTTATAATATCATTTATAGCTATTTTCATTATGGATTTTGTTTCTATACGTAGGGAGAAGCAATGGAAATAATTGCTATTTGATAATAGAAACATATTTATTTGTTAGTTATTTTAATTTTTATATGATGAGGAATTGATTATGGATAATAAATTGTTGAAAGTGGATATCCAAAAGAAACTTAAGGAATTTGATTTGGAAGTTGCTTTTGAATTGAAAAAAGGACGTTTAGGTATTTTGGGTCCTTCCGGATGCGGTAAAAGTATGACCTTGAAATCCATTGCAGGTATAGTAACGCCGGATAAGGGTGTTGTAAGCTTAACCACTAATGATGAAATTATCTATTTTGATTCCGATAAAAAAATAAATTTAAAGCCTCAAAAAAGAAATGTAGGTTACTTATTTCAGAATTATGCTTTATTTCCCAATATGACTGTTGAAGAAAATATCGGCATAGGTTTGTCTAAGGATGATGATGGAAAAACGGTATCTGAGATGATAAAGCGTTTTCGTTTAGAAGGATTAGAAAAAAGATATCCCAGACAATTGTCCGGAGGTCAACAGCAAAGGGTAGCTTTAGCACGAATATTGGCTTATAATCCCAATGTTATATTATTGGATGAACCATTTAGTGCTATGGATACTTTCTTAAAAGAACAGTTACGTATTGAACTTCTCAATTCACTGAAAGACTTTGACGGATTTTCAATCATGGTTACCCATGACCGTGACGAAGCATTTCAGTTCTGTGATGAACTTATAGTATTGGATAAAGGTAAGATTATAGCAAAAGGTGACACTTATGAAATATTTGAGAATCCAAAAAGGGTTCAGGTTGCCAGACTAACGGGATGTAAAAATATTTCTAGAATCGAAGTTATTGATGACTATCATGTCAAATGTTTAGATTGGGATGTGATATTCGAAGTGTCTGAAAAAATTTCACCTAATATTACACATATCGGAATAAGGGCACATAATTTTTCTGCTGCCGAAAAGGATGATGTAAATGTGGTCGATACTGTAAATTCAACAAAATTGGAAATGCCTTTTGAATGGGAAATAACTTTGGCAAATGGTTTATGGTGGAAATACGATAAACGAATTGATGAGCATGTTTTTGAGATTCCGGACTATTTGAAAGTAAATCCTAAAGATATAATATTGCTCGAAGAGTAATTAAATATTCAATACTTAAAACAGTCTTTTGTGTGATTGTCAATGATTCCTATTGATTCTAAGTAGGAATATATTGTAGTTGACCCTACAAATTTCATGCCTTTTTTCTTCAAATCCTTTGCTATTCTATCGGATAAGTCTGACTTTGTCTTATATTCAGCTTTTATGATTTCACCATCAGTAAAGCCCCATATGTAATTTGAAAAACTACCTTCTTCTTTTTGTATTTCTTTAAATACTTTCGCATTATTGATTGCTGCTCTAATCTTGCCTTCATGACGAATTATTTTCTCATTTTCAAGTAATTCATTTACTTTACTATCATCATACTTGATAATTTTTTCAATATTGAATTCATCGAAAGATTCTCTAAATGCTTCACGCTTTTTTAAGATGGTTATCCATGATAATCCTGCTTGAAACGATTCTAAAACAAGCATTTCAAATAGGATATCGTCATTATATTTGGCAACACCCCATTCATCATCATGATATTTTATATATATTTCTTCTTTTCCTTCAACCCATGAACATCTTTTTTTCATCATGTTAATATTTAATAAAATTCATAAATAGTATTAACTATTTTGCAGGGATAAAATGAAATACAGAATTTTAGGAAACACTGGATTGAAAGTTAGTGAAATAGCTTTTGGTGCTGAATGGTATATTGAAAGGCCTTACGAAGATGTTGAAGAGATGGTTAGGCATTGTGAAGCTAATGGAATAAATTTTTTAGACTGTTGGATGAGTGAACCTACAGTCAGAACCAACCTGGGTAAAGCCATTAAGGAGACTCGTGACAAGTGGATTATACAGGGCCATATTGGCGCTACATGGCAAGATAATCAATATGTCAGGACCCGTGAAATGGATAAGGTTATTCCTGCATTTGAAGATTTTATGGAACGATTCCAGATTGACGCTCTTGATTTCGGTATGATTCATTATGTTGACCAAATGGATGATTATGATGAAATAATGAACGGTCCATTCATTGAATATGATCGTAAGCTAAAGAGAGAAGGAACAATTGAACATAATGGTTTAAGCACTCATAATCCAGATATTGGATTGTTGGCAGCTCAAAACCCTGAAATTGAATTGCTGATGTTTTCAATCAATCCCGCTTATGACATGTTCGGTTCAATGGAGGATATTGAAGAGTACAGAAAAGAAGATGCATATGATGATCCGATGTTTGGTTTAAATCCTCAGAGAGCGGAATTATATGAAACCTGTGCAAATAATGGTACTGCATTAACTGTAATGAAAGGATTTGCGGGAGGTAATTTACTTGCAGATGAAACCTCTCCTTTTGGAGT
>NZ_JAZTXC010000123.1:0-2333 GCF_045636185.1 Methanobrevibacter sp.
CACGGTATATTGGTCAAAAACGACCATGGCGATTTATAGGAAATTCTTATGAAAACAATATTGATCACTATGATTCGATTTTATCAAAGATATTTATCTCCTTTAAAATCCACGAAATGTCCTTATTTTCCATCTTGTTCAGAATATGGATTAGAGGCAATTTCAAAATATGGAGCTTTTAAAGGGGGTATTTTAGCTTTATGGAGAATTATTCGTTGTAATCCTTTCTCAAAGGGAGGATACGACCCGGTACCTTAAAGGAGGAAAAATAATTGTTAGGTTTATTGGCAACACAGCATTCAGGATTTATTTTAGGTCCTATTGCTAAATTATTGGGTTTAATTATGAATGCCATCTTTGATATTATGAACAATTTTTTTGGCGTTCAGAACATTGGTTTAAGTATTATTTTATTTACAGTTGTAGTTTATATGTTTATGTTTCCATTAACATATAAACAGCAGAAGTTTTCAAAAATGAATGCAAAAATTTCTCCTGAAATCAAAGCGATTCAGAAGAAATATGAAGGAAGACAGGACCAGGCTTCTATGATGGCTATGCAGGAAGAAACAAAAGCTGTTTATGCAAAATATGGTGTTTCTCCTTCAGGAAGCTGTGTACAGTTAATCATTCAGATGCCAATTTTATTTGCATTATATCGTGTTATTTATAATGTACCTGCATATATTTCAAGTGTAAAAGACGCATTTATGCCATTAGTAAACAAGCTTTTTACTATGGACGGTGCAATTGAATACATGACTGAAGTAGGTGCAACAGTAGGTATTACTACAAAGAAATATGATTTTGCACAGTTAGATACATTTGTTGATGTATTAAATAAATTCCAGTCTGCAAACTGGACAGATTTAGCAACAAAATATCCTGAATTATCTGATTTAATTTTAAGTACTCAGTCTGAAATAGATCAGATGAATACATTCCTTGGTATTAATATTGCTTACTCACCATCGAACTTATTAAAAACAGGTTCTATCGTATTAATGGTTGGAGCCATTGCGATTCCTGTATTAGCTGCATTAACACAGTGGTTAAATACAAAATTAATGCCACAGATGGATATGTCTGATAATGAAAATAATGCAATGGGTCAGTCTATGAAACAGATGAACCTTATGATGCCTTTAATGTCAGCAGTTTTCTGCTTCACATTACCATCAGGTATGGGTCTTTACTGGATTGTAAGTGCAGTTGTAAGATGTGCACAGCAGATTGTATTAAATAAACATTTTGATAATATTGATTTAGATGCATTAATTCAGGCAAATCTTGAAAAATTAAATGAAAAACGTGCAAAACAGGGTCTTCCACCTCAGAAATTAAATGAAAAAGCAATTAAAGCAGCACAGGCAAAACCTGTAGATGAAGCAAAATTAGCTGCTAAAAAAGCTGCAACTGCCGAAAATATTAAAAAGGCAACTGCATATTATAATGATAATGCAAAGCCAGGCAGTCTTGCATCTAAAGCAAACATGGTTAAAAAGTTCGAAGAAAAGAACACAAAATAGTAAAGGGGAGGATTAAAAATGGATTACATTCAGGTAAGCGCAAAAACAGTAGAAGATGCTGTTTTAGAAGCAGCGATGAAACTTGCTACAACAAGAGAACATTTAGAATATGAAGTAATTGAAAAAGGCAGTGCCGGATTTTTAGGATTTGGTGCAAAACCAGCTGTAATTAAAGCAAGAGCTCTTTCTGATGAAGAAATTGCAAAAGCAGAAGTAAAAGCTGAGCCTGTAAAAGAAGTTGTAAAACAGGAAGTTAAAAAAGAAATCAAAAAAGAAGTAAAAAAAGCTGAGTCTGTGAAAGTAGAAACTGTTGAAAAAGCTGTTGAAGAAGTAAAAGCTCCAGTGAAAAAAGAAACAGTTACAGGAAAAGAAATTTCTGCTGAAGATTTCTTAAAAGATGTTTTCAAAGCAATGGATATGGTTGTTGATATCAAAGTTACTGAAAACAAAGAAGAAAAAACAATGGATATTGAACTTTCCGGAGATGAAATGGGTGTTTTAATTGGAAAAAGAGGACAGACACTTGATTCATTACAGTATTTAGTAAGTTTAGTAGTAAACAAATATAGCGATGAATATATTCGTGTAAAAATCGATACTGAAAACTATCGTGAAAGAAGAAAAGAAACTCTTGAAAATCTTGCGAGAAATATTGCTTATAAAGTTAAGAGAACAAGAAAAACAGTTTCTTTAGAACCAATGAATCCATATGAAAGAAGAGTGATTCATTCAGCTCTTCAGAATGACCGTTATGTTACTACCCACAGTGAAGGTGAAGAACCATACAGAAGAGTCGTAGTTACA
>NZ_JAZTXC010000124.1:0-4556 GCF_045636185.1 Methanobrevibacter sp.
ATGTTTCCCAAATGATATAATGTAAACTATATTATTCATCATATATTAATATGAGTACTTATTTACATATTTCGAATATAAAATTTATAAAAAAATATATAATTAATAACTAAAATAAGAAAAAAATGAAAAAAATTAGATAAATATTAAAATAATCAATATTATAAGTGAAATAAAGAATATTACGGTTCCACGAGTAATGAAGAATCTTGATCTGTCGACAAATAGAAAAGTCAAACCGTAAGATAACAACAAAGCCACAATCATTTCAATTAACCCGCTGATGCCATAATCCAATTTTAAAACATTACCGAATAAATATGATAATAAGTATGAAAAGATTACGACCAATGCAATTACAGCAAAAGGATTACTTAAAATTGGCTGTAAACGGTCAAACCATGATGGTTTACGATTATAATTATATAAATCTGTAGGATACAAACCATTATTCTTACTACGTTTACGCCTTTTTAAAAATGAAGATAAACTGTTGGAAGAACTGTTTTCTTCAACTTGAGGATATAATGTATTTTTATAAACAATAGGATTCTGATCCCTTCTGCGCATTATATATTCCATATCGGAAGCATCATATGTATATTCCGGATAATCCTCTTCAATATATGAAACATCACCGGTAGAATAATCATTGCTATCTAAAGTAGTTTGCTGGGAGTTATCTTGATATCTTTTAGCCAATTCAGTTAAATTATCCCTATCAACTAATTTGATATTTTTTCTTAAAGCATAATTAGTAGCTTGATTATCAAAGTATGCTGAAGTCACAACAGCCACTTTTGAAGCTTTTAAACTTTCAGCTGCATCCTCCATTTCTTTCAATAAATCAATTCCTACTTCAAACTCTTTGTCATAATTATTACATGCCATAACAACTCCAAAATCTCCTATTGTAGTTGGAAGTACAGCATAAATATCAATAACCCTTTGAGATGTTTTAAAGTTCTTATAAACCTTAAAACCGGAATCCTCCAATACTTTAGCAATAAAATTAATCAATTGTGGTTTTTCCAAAATTCCACCCGCACATGTTTCAATCTATATTTAATTTATAAATTAAATTATTATTAAAGTTTATTATTATCTAAAAATTTTAATATTTTGAAAAATAATAAGTAATACTATGAAAGCCTTAATATCTAATGATGATGGAGTAACCGCATCAGGAATATTATCCGCCAAAAAAGCAGTAGAAAACTTATGTGAAACTATTGTTATAGCTCCTGAGAGACAACAAAGTGGAATCGGTCATGCATTAACATTATATGAACCATTAAGAGTTAATAAAAGAGTTTTAAAGGATGAAACTATTGCATATGGAGTTACTGGAACACCAACTGATGCAGTAACAATAGGATTATTCCAAATACTTGATGAAAAACCGGATTTAATGATATCTGGTATAAATACGGGTTTTAATTTAGGTCAAGCAGAATTAACTACCTCTGGAACCATAGGGGCTGCCATTGAAGCGGCCAGTTTTGGAATACCAACAATAGCCATTTCTTTAGAAGTGACAAAAGACCATGTGAAATTTGAAACGGGAGAAGTGGATGTTGACTTTGGATTTGCAGAAAAAATGCTTAACAAATTAGCAAAAATTGTATTGAAAAAAGGATTGCCTGAGGGCATTGATTTATTAAATGTCAATATTCCTGAAAATCCTGTAGATGATGAATTTGAAGTTGTGAAACTAGGAAAAAGAATGTATGTCCCAATGATGGAAAAAAGACTGGATCCAAGAGGCCAACCTTATTATTGGATAGGCGGGGAACCTTATACCTCTGATGAAAAAGGAAGTGACGGTTACGAACTGAAAGTTTCACAAAAAACTACTATAACCCCTTTAAAAATAGATTTGACTGGAGATTTAAAAGTATTAAAAGATTTTTTAAAGATTTAAATCCTTAAGAATCTTATCACGTTCTTCATAAAGTTCATTTAATAGTTTCTCATCAGTACAGCCGTCTTTTTTAAGCTGTGCGATTGTTCTAGTAATTGCTTCTAAATTGCTTTCTAATTGATTGATTGACATAGTATTATATTAAAACATTAAAGTATATAAATTTAAAAAATATAATAATATATACATCAAAAGGGATTGAAAAATATGACAGACAAAGACCAAGTAAACAGATTATTTAACCAATTTAAAAATAAAAATGTGACTGTAGAATTAAGAGACAATAATCAAGCTGAAGGAAAAATAATAGCTATTGATAATTATTTAAATATTGTTATAGAAAACGAAAATGGTATTGAAACTTTAAAAGGTGGAAATATAGTTTTTGTCAGTTTAAAAGAATAACCTCACCAATTAAATTTTTAAATATATAAAAAAAGATAATTTAAGATAAAACAACTTCAATGCCTAGGATATTCTTTTTACCGTTATAAACATCACGGGCAATCTGAGCTGCACCGATAGCTCCTGATTCTTTTGAAATTACTTTCAATTCGTATTTATTTTTGAAGTATTTGTTAATTTCGTCCTGAAAGTTGAATGGCTCTGTTGCACTACCTACGGAACCTGTAAGAATTATGCCTTCTATTTCATTTTCACAAACTACATCCAAACCTGCAATTTCCATTGCAACAGTCATTATTAATGTGTCAATAGCCAATTTAGCTTTTTCATCGCCGTTTTTATAATTTTCAAGAAGCTGGTCTTTCATATTGGCCACTTTTCCATCAATGCCTGCAATTTTTATTGCACCTGCATGTGAAAAGCATTCATTGGCAGTCCGTTTTCCTTCATCAATGTCACGTATCATCTCCAAATCAATAGGCCCATGAACAATTCCCATTGCTCCAAGGCATGCGTCAATTGCCCCTTTAATTTTAGAATCTTCAATTAATATGTCAACACTATTTGATGATATATCTGCAACGATAAAATTTTTCCAATTTGTTTCCTTGATTGCATTATATGAAATACTCACCTTCTCAGGACTAGCCTGATGAGAATAGGCTGCATTAAATAAATCGTTTAATGAAGTAGAATGCTTGTGAAGACCAGGTATCATAATGCTTGGAATGTTTGAATTTTCCAGCTCAGAAAATACTGAGGTTCCACCGCCGGTAACTTTACCTGCACCGTTAATTGATAAGATGCCTCTGTCTTTGACCTTATCAGTTGGTAAAATCTTGCTAATGCCATCACCCATTGCATAAGTAATTGCCATCAATTTAACAGAATCCAAATCACATCTTTTTGACAATTCTTCAACAGCTGATACTTTACCGCTTTTAGAATCTTCCCTATCAATTTTAAAAATATCCAATATATTTTCATCGTCATCCATTAAACAAAAAGAGATTCCAGTGGTACCGTGATCCATTCCAATGAAAACCATACAAATCCCCAATAGATATAATTAATAAAAAAAGTAAAAAAAAGTTAAAAGATGAATTTAATCATCTTTTTGTAATCCACAAGCTTTTCTTAATCTTTCACCAACAATTTCAATGTCTTTTTGACTTTCAGCAGCTCTCATTTCTTTTAAGTTAGCACCGTTGGTAGCATTTTCATCTGCCCATTGTTTTTTGAAGGTTCCATCTTGGATTTCAGTTAAAACTTGTTTCATACCGTCTTTTGCTTCTTGAGTAATGATTCTACTTCCTCTGGTTAAACCACCATATTCAGCAGTGTTACTTACATCATGCCACATTCCAGCAAAACCTTTTTCATAGATTAAATCAACAATGAGTTTTACTTCGTGACAGGTTTCGAAGTAAGCGATTTCAGGTTGGTATCCAGCTTCAACCAAAGTAGTGAATCCTGCATTAATTAATTCAGTAATACCACCACATAAAACGGTTTGTTCACCAAATAAGTCAGTTTCAGTTTCTTCTTGGAAAGTAGTTTCTAAAACACCTGCTTTAGTTAAACCACAAGCTTTTGCCATACCTAATGCTAATTGCAATGCATCACCAGTAGCATCTCTTTCAACTGCTACTAAACCAGGAATACCGAAACCTTCTTCGTAAGTTCTTCTTACCATTGATCCAGGTCCTTTTGGAGCAAACATAACAATATTAACATCTTCAGCAGGGTCAATTAATCCAAAGTGAATGTTGTATCCGTGTGAAAAGGAAATGGTGTTTCCACTTTCAACATATGGAGCAATCTGTTCATTGTATACTTTTTCTTGGATTTCATCAGGAAGCAAGATGTGAATAATATCAGCTTCTTTAGCTGCATCTTCAATAGTTTTAACAGTCATTCCATCTTCTTGTACTAAATTCCAAGAACTACCATTTTCACGAACACCAACAATTACGTTAGCTCCACTGTCAGCCATGTTTCTAGATTGCGCTCTACCTTGAGAACCATAACCGATTACAGCGATGGTTTTTCCTTCAAGTGCATCTGTACTTACATCTGCATCATAATACATTTTCATCTTATATCGTCTCCTACATATAATAATTCGATAAAATTTATCATTATATAATATAGTTTTTAATATTTAAATAAGTAACTAGTATCTGTAAAAAAAGATTAGATTTATTGTGATGATAATGCTTAATTT
>NZ_JAZTXC010000125.1:0-4437 GCF_045636185.1 Methanobrevibacter sp.
AATTTGAATTATTTCTATAATGAATACATTTTTTTTATAAATTGTTTATTATATTGTAAATTTGTATACAGTTAGATATCTTTTTATCAAATAGATAATTTTTTGTTAAATTATCCCAATTTTTATTATCAAACTGTATAATTTATATATGATGATATTTTATTATATAATCATGCTATGTTGATAATGTGATTATCAGTAAAATAGCTAATAAAAAAAATTTCGTGATAATATGCATACTTTCAAATCAAATATAATTAAATTGACGATACTGATGCTATTCGTATTGTCAACATTATCTGTTGTATCTGCTGAAGATGCTGTTTCAGCTGATGTTCAAGTTGATGAAAGTTATGCTTATGATTGCATTGATGAATTTTATGAATCACAAGACATCCAAACTACAAGTTATCTTGAAAATAATGATGATATTCAGATTGATGAAGATCAAATAATTTGTAATCAGGAAATAGATATTGATACATATCATTTAAATGAATCTGTTGATGTTATTAATGATTTTGAATGTAATAACGATGATTCATATTATGAAGTGGATAATGCAACTTCTGAATTATCCTTAAATCATCAGCTTATTAGAAAAGAAATTAATCACAATAATGTTGATTTGGAAAATAAAGATAATTTCATTGTATTCACTTCATTTACACATGAATCATATGTTCAATTTTTTACTTTTTATCATTCTTTTGAAGTTAACAATTCATCTGACTCATTAGATTTCAATCGAAATATTTTACGTTTCACTGAAATAAAAGATTTTCTTTTGTCGTGTGATATTTGGACTTATATGTCGCCGAATTTTTCACATTACAGTTTAACTGAAAGTGTTATTTTATCCAATAATAAGATATTTAGCAATTATATCTATTCTCTTGACAATTCTATATTTGGGATTAATAGATTATTTAATCTAAATTCCATCTATTTTTTCAAATTTTTTAATCATCATCCTTTTTATCAATATATTTTTAACCCGCTTGATTTTTACCATTTGGATGTTTTACAATTCAAATATGGGGAGGTATGTTTATGAGTCTCAAGCATTCGTGTTTTGTTCTTTTAGCATTGCTAATTTTAATTTCTTCATTGGGATTAGTTTGCGCTAGTGAAAATGTTTCCGACTCCACATCCGATATATATGGTGTTTCTCAAGATCAGGTTTCATTTTATGATGATTCTGATTTAACAAATGAGAATAGTCCTGTTTCTACATATCAAGAAAAAAATTTTACTAATAATAAAAACTCAAACGACTTATTGGGGATAAGTAATAACGATGAAATTTTACGTGGAAATGTAATAACTTTTGATGGAACTTATTTTAATGATTTGCGTATAGCTATTGATAAGGCTAGTGATAATGATATTATAGATTTGGAAGGAAAAACTATTATAACTGTTGTAAATGGTAATCCTAAAATTCAAACAGATAAACAGTTAACTTTTATCAATGGAGTTTTGGATGCTCAATATGCTGGTCCAATTTCAACAGCTAACCGTAATTTTATAACTAACTGTCACTTTGAAAATATTACATTTAAAAATTATAATGCGGCTTGTATGTATCCTAATTTCTTTAGAAACTGTACTTTAAATCATGTTTCTTTTGAAAATTTTACACTGGCAGTTGCAGGCTTTGTCTTTAGAAATTCTAATTTATATGATGTTAACTTTACTAACTGTCATTCTTTAGAAAAAGAAAATCCTGATGATTATGAATATGCTGCTATGGCTGTTACTTATAATTCAGTAATTGATAATTGTAATTTTATTAATTGTACAACAAACAGACATTCCGGTGCGATTTGTGTTGCTGGAGAAAATGGAAATAGAGTAGATATATTAAATTCCAATTTTATTAATTGTAGTGCAGGTATTGGTGGAGCAATCTATGTGCATGGTAATAGGGCTATCAACGAAAATTACCACAGTAACATTATTAATTGTACTTTCATCGGTAACACTGCAACAGAAAGAGGCGGAGCTATAGGTTCCAGTCAAAATTATTTAATCGTAGAAAACTGTACTTTTGAGAACAATACGGCAAAACAAGGTGCTGCTTACATGCTTGCTGGTATTGACCATGGTTTGGATGGTATAAGAGAAGGCCATTACAATACTATGATTAATTGTTACTTTAAAAACAACACCGGTACTGAAGAGGGTGGTGCTGTACACATTACAGGAAATAATAACCGTGCAATAAATTGTACTTTTGATTCAAATTTTGCTACTAATGGAAACGGTTCAGCAGTTTATATTCATGGTGAAAATGCTTCAATTATTAATTCTGAATTTTATAACCATGAATGTTCAAGGGGAACTGTTTATATTATTGGAGATAATTCAATAATTGATAATTCAACTTTTGAGAACAATACAGCTTCTCGTGGCGGTGCTGGAATTTATGTGGAAGGGGACAACACTTTAGTCAATAATTCTGTATTCAATTCCAACAATGCTACTATTCATGGTGGGGCTATACACTCACACGGTGACAATATTAAAATTTTAAATTCTAATTTCACTTCTAATTCAGCTATCGCTTCAACTGAAGATTTACAACAAGGTTTAGGTGGGGCTGTTTATATAACTGGTGATAATTCAGCTATTTCTAATAGTAATTTTATAAATAATGTGGCACGTAACGGTTCAGCTATTTACAATAGAGGTAATAATTTAACAATAGGAGAAGATACATTCTTTGAAAATCAGGCATGGAGTTATCTTTTAACAAATATCGCTAACTTTAAGCGTATTTATTATGACCCTGAGAAAAATGTTACCATTAATGTTACATTTAAAGGCGGAGATAACATCATCAATGCTATTCATAATGATGGGACACCTAGTGAAATATTCTTTTATAATGTAACATATGAATTTTCTTTGGATAAAAATAAAAATACGGGGCTTGATGTTATTAACCCTGTGGATGGTGTAGAAAATAGTGATGATGGTAGACTTCTCTATCAAGATCCTCGTGAAGATTTACAAAACATAACAATAATTGTAACTCATCTTGAGAGTGGAAAAGTTGTTATAAATCATACTGGTCAAACAGGTATCTTCGGTAATATTTCTGTATCAAGAAAAGGTCTTCTTCCAGGTAATTATTCTGTAAATGTTACTCACTTTGAAGACGGCTTATACAAATATATCACCAACATGACTTTCTTTGAAATATTGCCTATTGCAGATTTGGCTGTCGAGAAAAATGTTTCAGATAAAACTCCAAATTTTGGAGATGAGATTATATGGACTATAAAAGTTACAAATAACGGTCCATCAAATGTTACTGATGCATATGTCATAGATAAATTGCCTGATGGATTAATATTTAAAGGTTCTGACGGCAAGTACAATTCAAATTCTGGAATTTGGGATATTGGAAGATTAAATGTTGGAGAAAGTGCAGTATTGAAAATTAGAACAGTTGTAAATATTACAAACTCCACTATAACTAATGTTGCAACTGTTAATAGCAGTATTTATGATCCAAATAAAGATAATAATGTGGCTAATAATACTACAAAGTCAAATCCTCTCTGTGATTTAAGTGTAGTTAAGTTAGTTTCTAAAGAAACTTCTGTTATTGGAGAAACAATTATCTGGACAATTATTGTTACTAATAAAGGTCCTGATACAGCATTAAATGCATATGCTATTGATAATCTTCCTCCAGAATTAACTTATGTCAGTGATGATTCAAAAGGAAAATATGACCCCACTACAGGAATTTGGGATATTGGAAATCTCAAAAAGGATGCTAGTGCAATTTTAAATATTCAAACAAAGGTCAATAAGGACAATACAACAATTACTAATAATGTATTTGTTAATACCACTACTCCGGATTCTAACAAAACAAATAATAACGCTTCAAACAAGACTAATGTTCTTGATTCAAATTTAGATGTTCAAAAAATCACTTTAACTCCTCTTGTAAATGTGGGAGATCAAGTTACTTTCCAAATTGTTGTTAGAAATAGTGGATTAACTACCTTGCATAATGTTTTTGTTGAAGAATCTCAATATGACGGTTTAATATTTGATAGTAGTTTATATCAAAGCCATTGGGATTACTCAAAAGTTAAAGGTAAAAACAGATGGACCTTAAACACTGAATTGGGTGTTGGACAGGTTGTTGTATTATCTGTAGTGTTTAATACTACTAAGGAAGGTAATTTTACTAATATTGTTGTTGCAGGTTCAGATGAAACTGAAAACAAGACTGCTCATAATGATACTACTGTTGTTAAGCCTAGTTTTACTGTTGAAAAGGTTACTTTAACTCCTTTGGTCAATGTTGGCGAGCAAGTAACTTTTGAGATTGTTGTTACTAATACTGGTAAATTAGGTTTGACAGATGTTTTTGTTGAAGAATTCTCTTATGATGGTTTAATATTTGAT
>NZ_JAZTXC010000126.1:0-4385 GCF_045636185.1 Methanobrevibacter sp.
TTTAGATAAATATATAATAATAAATTGAAAAATAGGAAGTATTTAAGATGAACGATACATTATTATTAGTTTGGGCAGTTATAGCTGTAATCGGTATAGTATCTATAATAATAGTAAAATTATACTTTAAGGATAAAGAGGAAGAAGAATACGAATTTGATGATATAACAACCAGAACTCCATTGCAGGAAAGAGTTGCAGAAGAAAATGAAAAAAAATATTATTATGAAGATGAACCAAACGAACCTATTACAGACTATTTTTCAAATGAGGAAGAACCTCCTATTACCATTCGTGAAGATGAACCACCTGTAATCCTTCGTGAAGAAGAAACAAAACCTGATAACGAATATGACCAATATGTTATTCATGAAACTAATGAAAATACTATACCAAATAGAAATATCAGCTATTCCTCCCAAAATCAAGTTTTAGTTAATTATGATGATAATGTTAAGAAGTTCCAAGAACCAATAACCGAGACCCAGAGAGATATTATGAGTCAAAATAATAAAGATGAACAATCTAATGAAAAACATGAACTTAAAGATTTGTTTACAATCGATGAATTAATAAAAGAATCAAAAAGAAAAGATGATGAAAGAGAAAAAGAATCTAAAACCATAAAAAAAGAAACTGAAGATAACAGTGACATTAAAGAAAGCATTAAAAGGAATAAAGAGAGTAATGAAGAAACCTTACCTATTGAAGAAGTAAAAGAAAATCAGGATGTTACCGATATTAAAAGCAGCATTGCAAAAATGCACGAAATCGCTGAATCCATCAAATCATCAGGTAAAGATTCAAATGTACAATCTAGTGCATCTCAAAAAGACATTAACGAAGCAATTGACACAGCTACAAATGAAAATGAAACCGAAGAAGAAATTCCTATAATTTCTGAAACAAGTTCAATTACTGATGCAGTTATTAAAAAAGATTCTGAGCCTGAAGAAGAAAAAACCGTCCAAGAAACTTTACCAATTGAAGAAGAAGCTAAAGATGAAAAACCTGAAAGCATTAGTAAAGCAATACCTCAAAGTGAAGAAATTAAAGAACCTTCATTAAAAACCCCACATAAAGTTGAAGAGGACAGTATAAGCATTTTATCTGGTGCTGATGACGATTATGAATTTGGTGGTTCAATTGATTCATCCAACTTATTTGAAGATGAAAACGGAGAGTTAAGCGATCTTGATTATAGAAAAGACTTGGCTAAATTTACAAACACCATTAAAAATTCAAGTATTGTTAAGGATATTCGTGACAAATTAACATCCGAACCTGAAGAAAATGAAATAGATAATCTGAATGAGGATTTCATCAGAAATGTAAACTCATACACTGAAGAGGCTGATGAATATTATGATGAATATGCACCTATCATCAATGAAACCCATGTTGATTATTTAGAACCAACACCTGAAGAAGAATTAAGGCAGGAAAATACACGCAGAGTATTTAACAATGCTAAAAATAATGCAGTGGAAGAAACAGCCCCTGTTAAAGAAGAAAGTATTCCACCAATAAAAGAAATACCTGAAAAATCCAGCCTTAAAATAACCATTAATAATAATGAAGAAGTCTTACGTAAAGGTGATGAAATCATCTTCAACCATGAAGGAGAAACCTATTCAAGTAAAGTATACTCCATTAATGGAGATGACATTAAAGTAAAATACAGAAGACAAAACATCACCATCAAACCAAAAGACATCAAAAAGATATATTAAATATTCTGTCAATTTTATTGACAGATTTTTTTAATTTTATTTTGCTTATTTTTTCCTTTAATATTTAAAGAAATTAAGAATATGAAAAATTAAATTAATTATCTGACACTCACAATTTATTTTCTTTTTTAACTTTCAAACATCAAATTTACTTGATTGAGATTACCATCAAAATTTTACCCATTATCTAATTAATGGATAAAAACACTTTTTTACATCAATTAATGGAATATACTACATTATTAGATCCCATCACAACATATTAGAAATTTTAAAAATGCGGAAAAAAACCCCACAATCAAAACATTTATATGTAATATAAATTATACATTACATATAAATTTAGTCATACCTAAATTTTAATTTTTCACAGAAATAACAAATCAAAATAAAGGGATAAACCAATGAGATTCAGTACAAGAAGTTTAAAGTTAACAGTATTTACTATACTTTGTTTTTATATTCTTATAGGATTATGCTGTGCATTTGCAAGCGATGTGGATAATGTAACATTTAATAAAGAATCAAATGTTAATAATATCAATGTTCCTGTCAATGCAAGTTATGAAAGCATTCAAGAAGACGTGAATGTTTTAGGTGATTTTGATGAATTGAACGATAATATCCAAAATATAAGTTCTGGAGAGACATATAACATTGATAAGGATTATACATTCAACGGTGAAATTAACTCATCTAAACAATACATCACTATCGATAAAAATGACATAATCATTAACGGAAATGGCCACACCATAGACGGACAAAATTTATCAGGACTATTTAAAATTACTGCAAACAATGTTAAGATTTATAATTTAACAATCATTAACTTTGAATTCCACGGACTTTCTTTAAAAAGCCATACATTTGATGGTAAAGGCCCTAAAATTGGAGGATATTCAGGAAAACCGCTTGATGATGAGATGTTTTATACCTACACAGAAAGTTGTAGTCCCATCCAATGGATGGGAGACAATGGAGTAATTTCAGGTTGTACATTCTATGAAAATTACGCAATTAATGGTGGAGCATTAAGCTGGAGTGGAAATAACGGCATTATTGATGATTGTCTTTTTGTAAATAACATTGCCCGAGGTGTTGGGGGAGCAATTTATGTTGGAGGTTTCAATAATACAATCATTAATTCAATTTTTGTTAATTCAAGTTCCCAATTATCCCGCGAAGCTATTTACTTTGATTACAAACGCGAGAACATAACTCTAAAAAATAATGCTTACAAGGATAGTATACTATACATTGACGGAGCAAAAACAAATATTGATGTAAAATACCTGGCGTATTCCTTTAAGTCTCCAGTGATAAATGAAAACATTGATCTGGTCCCTTTAGTGTATAATGTATTAACCAATGGAAATTTATCTTACCTTGACAACGGCATGTTGTATTATGGGGAATATGACAGTAATAATCATGAATTTACACTGCATATAACTAAGTATTTCGATGATATCTCATTTACAAAAAATTATAAATTTAAAAATATTCTAAACATCAATAACATTTTTTATGATATGATATACTTTGGAGATTATTATAATACCCTGACCATGGTTAAAAGTATTGAGATTTTTTCCAGCACTAGACTTGAAAGCGATTATGTAAATGCAATATCTACATCTGTAAAATGCTTCAATAGCATTTTAGCATACCTATTTAATTATGATGAAGATTGTTTGCTTAATTCCAATACAGTACTTGCAAATTCGGTTAGATGTAAGTATCCAATAAGTTTTGGATTAAACATAGATTTTTGCGATGCGTTTACTATCAACAGCAAACATTCACTCAACCTCAATGGAGGAGGTTTCGATATTATAAACATCAATGGCCATGGAACAAAAATCTATACAAAGTCCAGTGATAGCGATGAGAATAAATGGGCCATTTTAGGAGAAAATAAAATACTGTCTGTTAGTAACTTAACCATTGAAGGTTTTAATACTGGTATTGAAAACTTTGCAGGAGAATGTATTCTAGATTCCGTTACATTTAATCATAACAGAATGGATTATTTGATTTATAGAGATTATGGTGCTGCAATAATATCCACTGGCATTGTAGATTGTAAAAATTGTAGATTCACAAATAATTATGCGAAATATGGTGGGGCAGTATTCTGCCAAGGCATAATAAATTTAAAAGATTGTTATTTTAGTGGAAATGAGGCATATGGCAAAGGTGATGATGTCTGTATTGGCGATGGAGGAGTTGCAATAGTAAACAATAAAATGGTAAAAGGTGACACACCAATAATTACTCATTGCGACAAAACTGCTGATCAAAATTTTATTGCCAAATTAATTGATACTGTTAAAGAAGGTGCTATTGCAAAATTAATAGAAAACCTATTTGATTCAGATGGTGATATTGATATAAGCTCGATTTATCCCAATGAAGTTAATACGGAGGGATTAAAAGTAATGTCAATGATTTATGGTGATAAATTAACTGTCTAATTAATTTGAGACTTTCTAAGACATATTACAGAAGAAAAAATATAGAAATGAAAATACGGTGATAACATGAATCTTATAAAAAATATTTCATTAACACTAATACTAATTGCAATTTTATTGGTTTCAGTTTCATCAATAAATGCATGTGAAGTTAATGATAATATGGGAAATA
>NZ_JAZTXC010000127.1:0-4978 GCF_045636185.1 Methanobrevibacter sp.
GCGCCTGCAGGGTCTGTTTTAAATTTAACTAGAAATTATAATGGTCAAGAAGATGCTATAATTCGCATAAATAAAGATTTAACTATTGATGGACAAGGACACACTATTGACTGTTTAAAAGAATGTCAGGCATTTACTTCCGAAACAGGAACAATAACATTGAAAAATCTTAATATTATTAATGGATTAGTTGATAATTGGGATAGTAATGCCGATGGTGGTGCTCTATTTATTCAGGGTACTGCACAATTCACCATAGATAATTGTACATTTAAGGATAATTACGCTGATGATTGTGGTGGAGCAATATATGATGAAGGGGATGGAGATTTAATTATCAAAAATTCTATATTCCAAAATAATGGGGTTGATGATTCTAGTGGTGGAGCTGTATTCTCTTCTGGTGGAGATTTAATAATTTATAATTCTGTATTTGAGAATAATTATGCTGAAGATTATGCTGGAGCTGTATACTATTTTGATCAATCTTCATTATATGTCGAAGGATGTTCCTTTAAATCTAATAGAGTAGAAAATAATGTACTTGTTAGTTATTCTCATGGTGGAGCAATTTATGCAAAATGTAAAGATTTCTATATAACTAATTCATCATTCAATGGTAATTATGCTGAAGATTATGGTGGAGCAGTATATTTCGCTCATTATTATGAGGAAAAGGGTAATTTATATATAGATGTTAATTGTTCTTCAAGCTCTTATTTTATCTATAATTCTGCTGATGATAATCAAGGTGGAGCTATTTATTCAGATTCCAATGTATTTGCAGAAAATACAAAATTTTCTCATAATTATGCATATGTTGATGGTGGTGCTATTTATGCAAATTATGATCCAGGTTTTCCTTATGATGGTGATACAGTCGATGTTCATCTAAAAAATTGTTCTTTTGAATCTAATAAGGCTTCAGATGCTGAATCTCAGTGTTATGGTGGTGCAATTTTTTCTAATAACATTGTAACAGTTGATAATTGTACCTTTAAGGATAATATTGCCCAGGATTATGGTGGTGCTATTTATGCTAAAAATGTTTTTGTAAATTGTAATGATGATATTGGTGAGTTTTCTTCTTTCTTTATTAATAATAGGGCTAATACTAATGATGGTGGTGCTATTTATACTAAGGATGGTAGTGTTACTATGGTAAATACAGTAATTTCCGGAAATTATGCTAATGTTGATGGTGGTGCTGTTTATAGTAATCATGATGCAAATCTAAAACATTGTTTGTTTGATTCTAATACGGCTCAGGGAATTAAATCTCAGTGTTATGGTGGTGCTATTCGTGCAAAAAATGATGTAACTGTTGATAATAGTACCTTTAAGGATAATTATGCTGATGATTATGGTGGTGCTATTTATGCTAAAAATGTTTTTGTAAATCGTTATGATGATATTGATGAGTTTTCTTCTTTCTTTATTAATAATAAAGCTGATGATAATAAAGGTGGTGCTGTTTATGCTGATGATGGTAGTGTTACTATGGTAAATACAGTACTTTCTGGAAATACAGCTGAAGTTGATGGTGGTGCTATTTATTGTGGTTATAATATTAATGTAAATCATTGTCTGTTTGATTCTAATAAGGCTGAAGGAGCTTCATCTCAGTGTTATGGTGGTGCTATTTTTGCAAAAAATGATGCGGTAATTAATAATAGTACTTTTAAAGATAACCATGCCGATGATTATGCTGGAGCGGTTTATGCAAATAATATATATGTTAATAATAATCAAGGTTCCAACGAAGCTTTTAATTCATTCTTTATTGGTAATAAGGCAGGAGATAATGATGGTGGAGCGTTATATTCATACTGTGATACCCGTGTAAAAAATGCTGTATTTACTGGAAACAAGGCTTATGAAGACGGTGGAGCTATTTTCTGTTGTGATAATACATACATAACTCACTGTTTATTTGAATCAAATATTGCAGATGGAGCTAAATCTCCTCAATGTGAAGGTGGAGCTATACACTGTAAAGATGATTTAACTGTTGATAACTGTACCTTTAATAAGAATTATGCCGGAGATTATGGTGGAGCAATCTATGCAGATACTTTAGCATTAAGAGGACATTCCTATTTTGACTCAAACACCGCATATGATAATCAAGGTGGAGCAATATGGGTTAACAAATTTAGAGAAGATGTAAAATATGCTACATTCACCAACAATAAGGCTGGTGAAGGTGATAATGATGATGGGGGTGCGATATACATTGATGATAAAAACTCACTTACATTTTCACAATGTGTCTTCATTAACAATCATTGTAAAGATGAAGGAGGCGCAATTTATTTAGATTCAAGCGGTTCTACATTGTCTTTAAAAAATAATATTTTTGTCTCTAATTCTGCAGGTGAGGGACAGACTGTATATAATTGTGGTGAATTCGCTTTAATTAATGAAAATTGGTGGAGTAAGAACCCTTCAGAAAATAATGACCAATTAATTGAATGGAAACCTTGGCCACGATCAAATGTTCACCATACTGATAGTAATCCTTTGAAATTTACTTTTAAATTATCAGCCGATTCTTGTCCGGTGAATGACTCAGTAATAGCAACTATTTCGTTTGTTCGTCCTAACGGAAGTCCTTCTGGTGAAATGAGAACTGAGTACTTTTCATTATCATCTCCACATGAAAATATCGTATTTTCTAATAGGGAAAACTATACAAACTATGTAAATATAATGGTGTCTCCTCAAAAGGCAGGAAACTACCTTATTCATGCAAATTTATTTGGAGAATCAATAGCAAGGATATTATCCGCCTCTGATAATTTTATCTTGGCAGGTCTAAGCGGTCAGAATATAGGCATATCTGATAATTCTAGAAGTGCTATTGCTAACAGTGCATTTGTTGGTAATGTATTTGATGGCAATTTACTTGCTGGTAGTACATTTGTTGGTAATGTATTTGATAATAACCAAACTGGAGATAATGCATCAGTTGAAAATAATCAATACGATAGTAATGCACCGGTTAAATCTGTCAGTCAACCAGGCAATTCAAATAATTTGATTTATTGGGCATTGGCATTAGTGATAATTGCATTATGTGCTATTATAGTTTGGAGAAAAATGAAAAATTAATTTTTCTTTTTTTCTTTTTTTTGAGGAAGACTCAAATTATTTATTAAATGAATTTTTTCTATATTTTTTGTTATTTTGCTTGTTTTGTTGGTGCATGAATTCATTTTGTATTGTTTCCTGTATATTCTTTATGAATGGATTGTGTTTTGATATTTTTTTGCAGATTTTGAGATATTTTTGTGTAATTGCATATACAAAATAAGCAAGTAGGTACTTACATTAATATACTATGGATGATATAGTTTACATTATATCATTTGGCAAACATCTATCATGTTACAATTTTATTATTGTATTTTTAGTGAAAATAATGATATAATAATTATATTTGGGTAATATGATTTAATTCAATTGTTTTCATAAGCATTTACATTTTAATGTGATAAAAAGTTTTTTTTTAAAAAACTAGTGTAAGTAAGTGCTTACTGTCGGAAAATAATTTATATTAACCAATGAAAAATATTACAACATTAAGGACAATTACAACATTAAGGACAAATTCCATAAATGGGGAGATAAAAAAATGAATTACAAAAAAATAATATTTATTTCAATATTTTTATTGCTTTTATCAGTTGCTGCAGTTTCAGCTAGTGATTTAAACAATAATGATGTAATAGAATCATCTGATGTTGGTGATTCTTTAGAAATTGGAGATGCTGTTGTAGGATCTTCAGAAATTCAAAATTCTGAAATTTTGACTGCATCTGCAGGTTCTTTCGCCGATCTTCAAAAGGAGATTGATAATGCGCCTGCAGGGTCTGTTTTAAATTTAACTAGAAATTATAATGGTCAAGAAGATGCTATAATTCGCATAAATAAAGATTTAACTATTGATGGACAAGGACACACTATTGACTGTTTAAAAGAATGTCAAGCATTTACTTCAGAAAAAGGAACAATAACATTAAAAAATCTTAATATTATTAACGGATTTGTAGATAATTGGCTTGGAAATGCAAATGGTGGTGCTATAGTTATTGAGGGTACTTCCCTATTCACTATTGATAACTGTACATTTAAGGATAATTATGCTGATGATAATGCTGGGGTAATATATAAGACGAGTAATCAAGATTTAATTATTAAAAATTCCATATTCCGAGATAATAAAGCTGATGATTATAATGGTGGAGCTATGGTAATTGATGGTGGAAATTTAATAATTTATAATTCCGTATTTGAGAATAATCATGCTCCCGGTCAGGGTGGAGCTTTTTTATTTGGTAATAATGTTGGTAATTTATATGTCGATGGATGTTCGTTCAAATCTAATAGGGTAGAAAATAATGTGCCTCAAAGTTATTCTTATGGTGGAGCAATTTATGCAAAATGTAAAGATGTATATGTAACCAATTCCTCATTCATTGATAATTATGCTGAGGATTATGGTGGAGCAATATATTTTGCCGGTAATGAAAAAGGTACTAATAAATTATTTATAGATGTTAATTGTTCTTCAAGCTCTTCTTTTATTAATAACTGGGCTGATGATAATAGAGGCGGAGCTATTTATTCACAGGCTAATGTTTTTGCAGATAATGCAATATTTTCTCGTAATTATGCATATGTTTCTGGTGGTGCGATTTTTGCAGCTTATGAAAGAGATTTTCCTCTTGATGACATAATAATCAATGTTAATGTAAAAAATTGTTCATTTGAATCTAATAAGGCTTCTGATGCTGATTCTCAGTGTAGGGGTGGTGCAATTTATTCTAATGGGGATGTAACTGTTGATAATTCTACCTTTAAGGATAATTATGCTGAGGATTATGGTGGAGCTATTTATGCTAAAAATGTTTTTGTAAATCGTAATGCTGATGTTGGTGAGTTTTCTTCTTTCTTTATTAATAATAAAGCTGAT
>NZ_JAZTXC010000128.1:0-34736 GCF_045636185.1 Methanobrevibacter sp.
CAAAAAGAAGAAGCCCGTAAAAAAGCATTTTACAATGCAATTATCAAGCCAGCTAAATTCATGGCACTTCCAAAGTTGGTGTTCCGTCAGAGCAAACCTGCGATTATTGGTGTTGAAGCTTTAAGCGGAACCGTTAAACAAGGTCAAAAACTAATAAATAAAAATGGTGACAGTGTTGGAATAATTGCTAGTATGGAAGATAAAGGGGAAACATTACCTGATATTTCTAGAGGTCAAAGAGTCGCTATGGCTATTGATAATGCCATAGTCGGTAAAGATTTCGATGAAGGGGATGAATTATTCATAGATATCCCTGAAAAGCATTATAAATTCATTGAAAGAGAGTTTAGCGATAAATTAACTGAAGATGAATTCGAGACTCTCAATGAATTTTTGGATATTAAACGTAAACAAGATCCAGATTGGGGAAAATTCGGTCTTTTCGAATAATAGATTACGATGATATAATTAAAAAATAAGGAGGAATACCATGGCATTCAAAGTAGTTGTTTCTAATAACGCAGAATCTTATCAAGTTGAAGTCGATGATACTAAAGCTTTAAATGGTTTAGTCATTGGTGATGAATTTGATGGTGGAATTGTTGGTTTAGATGGTTATACTTTAAAAATCACTGGCGGTAGTGATAAAAATGGTTTTACCATGAAAAAAGATGTTCCTGGTACTAGAAGAATAAAAAGTTTATTAACCGGTGGTACTGGTTATCATCCTAAAAAAGCAAAAAAAGTCAAAGGTGTTAATAAAAAAATCACCGTTGATGGTGTTAAAAGGAGAAAAACCGTAAGGGGTAACACTATTGCTGATGATATAGTCCAAATTAACAGTGTTGTTGTTAAAGCAGGATCAAAACCAATAGCTGATATTCTTGGTGCTGGTGAAGAAGAAGAGGAAGAATAGTTCTACTATTTTTCTTATTTTTACTTTTATGTTGAATTTAAATATTGAAAAGGTGGTTATCTGTGAATGTACAGTCAGATGTTAACATAGGTTTGGTTGGTCACGTAGACCATGGTAAGACTACTCTTACTAAAGCATTATCCGGAGTATGGACAGATACTCACAGTGAGGAAACTAAAAGAGGTATTTCTATTCGTTTGGGATATGCAGATATTGAGTTTAAAAAATGTCCTAAATGTGGAGAGCCTGAATGCTATACTACTGCAGATGTCTGTAAAATTTGTGGTAGTGAAACTGAATTAATTAGAAAAGTTTCTTTCGTTGATGCTCCAGGTCACGAAACTTTAATGGCAACTATGTTATCTGGTGCTGCTATAATGGATGGAGCAGTTTTAGTAATTGCTGCAAATGAACATTGTCCACAACCACAAACTAAAGAGCATTTGATGGCACTTGATGTTATCGGTGTTAAGGATGTTATAGTAGTTCAAAATAAAATTGATATTGTTTCAAAAGAAAGAGCTATTGAAAGTTATAATGAAATTAAGGAGTTTGTTAAAGGTACTTGTGCTGAAGATGCTTTAATAATACCAGTCTCTGCTCAACAAGGCGCAAACATGGATATATTAATTGAAGCTATGCTTAAAAATATCGAACCTCCTGAAAGGAAGTTGGATGGCACTGCTTTAATGCATGTTGCAAGATCCTTTGATATTAACAAACCAGGTTCTGGTGCGGATAAAATCAAAGGAGGAGTTATCGGAGGTACTTTAGTTCAAGGTAAATTAAAGCTTGGCGATACTATTGAAATCAGACCGGGCATTACCAATAATAATCAAAGAATTTATTTAACTTCTGAGATTATTGGTCTTGAAGCTAATGGTAAACAGGTTGAAGAAATAGGTCCTGGCGGACTTGTTGGTATTGCAACCAAATTGGATCCGTCTTTAACTAAATCTGATTCTCTTTCAGGTTCCGTAGCTGGTGAAGAAGGTACTTTACCTGATGTTTTAGACAGTTTTTCTATGGAAGCTCATTTGCTTGAAAGAGTAGTCGGTACAAAAGAGGAGAGTGATGTTGCTCCAATTAAACTCAAAGAACCTTTAATGATTAATTGTGGTACTACAACTACAATTGGTGTTGTCACATCAACAAAAAAAGGTATTGTGGATGTTACACTTAAATTACCTGTATGTGCAGGTTCCGGTGATAGGGTAGCATTGTCCCGTCGTGTTGGAGCACGTTGGAGATTAATTGGGTATGGTATTATTCAATAATGTTTGAGGGCAATAATGAACATAAAAGAAGTTGTTATTGATACCAATTTTTTTATGGTTCCTTTTCAGTTCAATGTCGATATCATCACTGAACTGGAAAACGTATTACCTTCTTACAAGTTAACTACTCCAAGCTTTGTTATCAATGAATTGAAGGGTTTGAAAAGAAATAACAAAGGTAAAATACGTTTAAATGCTAATTTGGCCTTAAAGTTAGCTAATTCTTCAAAAATTGAAATAAAGGATATTTCATTGCTTGAAAACGAAACTGTGGATGATGCGTTACTGAGAGTTTCAGAAGTTTTAGCTACAAATGACATAGAATTAAAAAAACGTGCAAAAGCAAAGGGAATTACTGTTGTTTATTTAAGGCAAAAAAATTATATAACTGTTGACGGTAAGATATAAAATATATTAGACTTATAAATTAATTAAAAAATCATATAAAAAAATAAAAAATGAGGGATTATTTTGTACTACAAGGTCAAAATTGAAGACACAGTGAGAATACCTCCTCGTAGGTTTGATGAGCCTCGTGATAAAGTTGCTATCGAAACTTTAAATGAGACTTATGATGGCCGTTTAGATAAAAATTTAGGTTTATTTATCTGTGTTAATGAAATTGAAGAACTTGGTGAAGGTAAACTTATTATGGGTGATGGTGCTTCATACCATAAAGTTATTTTCAATTCAATATTCTTTAAACCTGAACTACAAGGAATTATTGATGGTGAGGTTATTGAAATAGCTGAATTCGGTGCTTTTGTCAGAATTGGTCCTATGGATGGTTTAGTCCATGTATCACAAGTAACAGATGACTTCATTACTTATGATGCTAAAAGAGGGGCATTGCTTGCAAAAGATTCTAACAAAAGTTTGGATGTTGGCGATTTAGTTAGAGCAAGAACTGTAGCTATCAGTCTTAAAGACAATTCTGTCAAAGATACAAGAATAGGTCTTACAATGAGACAGAATAATTTAGGTAGGTTTGAATGGATTGAAGAAGCAAAACAAAAAAGTAAGAAGGCTTAAAAATGAAAGCGTGTACTGTTTGTAAGATGTTATCAAATAAAGATCGTTGCCCATCATGTGGTAATCCTACTTCTGACAATTGGAGTGGTCTTTTAATTATCACTAATCCTGAAGAATCTGAATTAGCTAAAGAATTAAATATTAAAATTCCTGGAGAATACTGTTTAAGAGTTAGGTAGTGATTAAGTGTTACGTTTGGATGCAGAATTAAATAAAGATATAATAATTGAACTTAAAAAGCCATTAGGCAAATTATATCCTGACTTTGAAGATGCAATTGATGAAATTAAATCTTCCAAGTTTTTAATATCTGTTGGCGATGCAACTTTCGCTAATCTCCTTGAATATGAATTATATCCTAATCTTGCTATTATTGATAATTTAATTCAGAGAAAAAATTACAATCATGATGTTATACATACGGAAAATATTTTAAAAGCTAATAATCCTGCTGGAACCATTACTGATGATCTATGGGAAACCATAGGCAAGGCTCTTGAATTATGTGGCAATGGCGAATGTTATGTAATTGATGTGGCCGGGGAAGAAGATCTTGCAGTTCTTCCTTGTATCTTAATGGCTAGTGAGGATACAACCATTTTATATGGACAACCTAATGAAGGTTTAGTTGTTTTAAATGTTTCTGATACAATAGATAAAGCTCAAACGTTGATTGATGCATTTATTGAAGAATAGATTAAGTGAGGCTTAATTATGGAAATTGAAATTTTTGAAGAAAAAGAAAACAAATTGTTCAACAGAAAAGAAATCAAATTCTATGTTGATTATGATGGAGAAGCTACTCCTAAAATATTAGATGTTAAATCTAAATTAGTAGCTTTATTAAACGCTAAAAAAGAAACCGTTGTTGTAGATAATGTACAACCACACTACGGTGAACCTAAAGCTTTAGGTTACGCTAAAGTTTATGATACTTTAGAAGACTTAGAATACATTGAAACTAAACATGTAATTGCTAAGAATGCTGAACCTGATAAACCTGCTGAAGATGAGGAAGCTGATGAAGCTGCTGAACCAGCTGAAAATGAAGAAGAATAGGTGATTTTAATGGTAAGAAAATCTGATCTTTACAAAGTAGATGGAGACAAACTTGAAAGAAAAAACCAAATTTGTCCTCGTTGTGGTGAAGGTGTATTCATGGCAGACCATGGTGACAGAGTAGCTTGTGGTAAATGCGGATACACTGAAATGAAAAAATAAGATTTTTAATTAAATCTTTTTCTTTTTTTTAATTTTTAATGGTGATTCTTGTGGATAATATAAGAAATGGTAGGTTTAAAACAGGAATGACTGACCAGGCAGCTGAATATACTTCTTCTTTGGATGCCGATAAAATAATTTTTGAAGCTGACATTAAAACTAATTTTGCACATACTTCCATGTTAAAGCATGAGGGTATTATCGATGCTGATGTTGCTGATAACATTTTATGTGCACTTGACCAGCTTAAAGAAGAAGGCTATGATGCTTTAGTTTTTGATCCTTCAGTTGAAGATGTTCACATGGCTATTGAAAACTATGTAACATCCAAGATTGGACCTCAGGCCGGTTATATGCATACTGCAAAATCACGTAACGACCAGGTTGCAACTGATATCAGGTTAGTTTTAAGAGAAAGGATTATAGGTATTCAAATCGGTATTTTAGAGTTCATTGAAGGTATTGTAGAAATGGCCGGTGAGCATTTAAACGATGTATTCATTGGATTTACTCACTTGCAGCATGCTCAACCTATTACTATAGCGCATCATTTGATGGCTCATGCTCAGGCTTTAAAAAGGGATTATGAACGTCTGGAAGATACATATAAACGTGTCAATTTAAATCCTTTAGGCTGTGCTGCTATGGCGACTACCAGTTTTCCTATTAATCGTGAATTGACTACCAAATTATTGGGCTTTGATGCTTATCTGGAAAACTCAATGGATGGAGTTTCTGCAAGGGATTTCATTGCAGAGACTGTTTTTGATTTAACCAGTTTGTGCACTACATTATCTAAAATCTGCGAAGAACTCATTTTATGGAGTACTTATGAGTTTGGCGTTATTGAAATGGCAGATGAATATTCATCAACTTCTTCTATCATGCCTCAAAAGAAGAATCCTGATGTTGCAGAGCTTGCACGTGGAAAATCCACTATCGTTAATGGTGAACTCGTTACTATCTTAACTATTCTTAAAGCTATTCCATATACTTATAATCGTGATTTGCAGGAAATTACTCCTCATTTATGGAATGCACTCAAGGTAACAGAAGATACTTTATCCATCGTTACCCGCATGCTTCTTTCAGTTGAATTCAACACCGAAAGATGTGCTGAGTTGGCAGGACGTAATTTTGCAACTGCAACTGATTTGGCAGATATTATGGTTCGTGAAAAAGAAATACCATTCAGAACTGCCCATAAGATTGTTGGTCGTATTGTAAATGAAGCTACTGCTAATAATATGGCTGAAGAGGATATTACATCTGAATTCATTGATGATATTGCAGTTGATTTGGGTTTTGATAAATTGGGATTGGCTGATGAGTTAATTCAAAATGCTTTAAACCCTGCTGAGAATGTTAAAATCAGACGTGTTGTCGGCGGACCTGCTCCTGAAATGGTGGAGTTAGCTCGTGATAACATTAAAGTATTTTTGAATGATGAATTTGAAAAAAAGGGAATTTAATTTCCTTTAACTTATTTTTTTAGGTTTACCTAAACTTTATATATTATTTTTTGTAAATATAATATTGGCATTATTTTGCTAAGATTGGTTAGTTGATATTTAGTTTTGATAGAATTACATGGAACCTTTTCATGTATGGCTCAGCTTCTATTAATTACTAAGTATTTCTAATTAATCGAAATTATTCTTGTTATTAATTATTTCCTAAAAATTGTATTGCTAATTTTCATATAACTTTATATTTTATTTTTCATATATCTATTAAAAGGATAAGGAATATAGCGAATTTATTATTATTGCTAAATATATTTGGATAAGGTGGAGTTCTATGTCTAATGATAATATTGAACTATTGAGAAGCAACCCCAAACATTCATTAATGAAGCTGGCTGTTCCAATCATGATTACTATGATTACCACGTCCCTTTATAACATAATCGACGGTATATGGGTTGCAGGATTGGGTACAATATCCATTGCAGGTGTTGGTTTGTTCACTCCATTATGGATGTTAATTAATGGTCTAGCTTCAGGCCTTTCCAATGGTTCTACAAGTACTATTGCTCGTTTTCGTGAGGAAAGTGACCAAAAAGCCAATATTGCTGGTGAACAATCGATTATTGTGTTTTTCTTAGGTTCTGTTGTCTTATCAATTTCATTGGCAATAATATTAATTCCTTTTTTAAATCTATTCACTGCTTCACCTGAGACCTATAAGGAAGCTATTGATTATGCAATTCCATTAATTGTTGGTTTAATAACATTTGTATTTAGTATGGGCCTTTCAGGAATTCTTCGTGCTGAAGGAGATACTAAAAGGTCAATGTATGCCATGACTTTGGGAGTTATATTAAACGCAGCTTTAGATCCGGTATTCATTTACATATTAAACATGGGGGTAGCTGGTGCGGCCGTATCAACAGTAGTAACTTCATTTATCAGTTCAATAATAATTATTTATTGGATTTTTATTAAAAAGAATACTTATATTAAGATAGATACCAGCATTATTTTTAAATTAAAAATTAACTGGTCCATTACAAAAGATATTTTAAGTACAGGAATTCCTTCATCAATGGTTTTATTCATGCTGTCCTTTGCGGCATTCATATTTTATTATTTCCTGAATATTATTGGGGGAGATTTGGGCGTCAGTATCTATTCATCAGGCAATCGCATATACCTTTTGGGATTAATGCCTATAACATCCATATGTTCGGCTCTTGTTGCAATTGTTGCAACTCATTATGGTGCTCATAACATTGATTATGTAAAAAAATCGCATAATTATTCTTGCTTATACTCAGTTATTATCGGTACAATCATAGCCATATTGTTCATTGTCTTTTCGGACCAAATATCTTATGTATTTTTATTAGCTAATGAAGACCATGCTTTGCTTCAAGGAATTTCAACATTTATCAAATACACTGCATTATGTATTCCTTTTTTAGGTGTTGGTTTGCCTTCCACTTATCTGTATCAGGGATTGGGAAAAGGTTTGCATAGTCTGTTCTGTACAACATTTACTGAGGTCATATGTACAATTCCAGCTACTTATATATTCGCATTTAACTTTAACTATGGTATAATTGGTATTTGGTTAGGTTTTATTGTAGGAAGAGGATTTTCAAGTATTTTAAACTTTATGTTTGCAAGATATACAATTAAGAATTTAGATAAAACGGAGAGTGAATTATCTTAGTAGTGCAATACCATGAATTCTATAAGTCGTGGATTAACTGCACAAAATGTGTTTAATGGTATTTCCCATTATATAATAATGTTGGAAGTTTAATATTAGCATATCTGTGGAGTTATGATATGGACAAAATTTATATTTTTTAATAATAAAAAATATATTAAGGTTTTATGGAGGGATTTTCATGTTTGGTACACAAAAAATTTTAATTATTAGTGATGATGAAGAAAATATTTCTGCAAATCACTTTCGCAAAATTTTAGATAAAGACAAATACAATGATATTGAATTGATTTGTTCTAAATCAGGATTAGATGATTTGAAGATGAATATGAGAAGAGACTTTTATGTAATATTGATTGATTATGATAATTTGGATGATGATATTAATCATTTAATTGGCTTGATTAGGTCTTATTTATCTTCATTACCTCTTATTGTTGTATTGTCTTATGATACCTCTATTTTTAGTAGAGAAATAATACCTCATGTTACTTTTCATGATAAATCCAACTCTTTTGAAACACTATATAATCAATTAGTCAATTTCATAAAATGTATGGAATTCTGTAAATCTATTAATGATGTTTCTCATCTTCCAGGGAATATAGTTATAAATCAAGTAATGGAAAATAAACTCAAAAATAATGAAGATTTTGTAATAATGTATATTGATATTGATAAATTTAAACCGTTTACTGATTATTTCGGAATCTTTCGATCAAGTCAAGTTATTAAATATTTATCACGTTTAATCATTGACTTAATTGAAAAATATGGTTTGCCTGAAGATTTTGCAGGTCATGTTGGTGGAGATGATTTTGTTGTCATATGCAATAGCCATGATAATTATAAACTTATTGGAGATAAGATAGTTGAGGAATTTGATAAAAATATACAAAGATTCTATGATGAAATTGATGTGCAAAGAGGCTATATTGAAGTGTTAAATAGGGAAAGTCAATTAGAAAAATTCCCATTCATAACATTGTCAATTGTTTCTATTAGTAATGAATTAAAGGATTATTCAACTACTGAAGAAATATATAAAGATATGATGATTTATAAAAAAGAGGCTAAACAAACAATGGGATCTATATTATTGCATAGTGCTGATATGGGGGGAGTATAATGTTTCATAAAAAGGTTGTTGTCATTGATGATGTCGGTGATTTTTTTGAAGAGTTAAGCGATGCCTTTCATGATGATTTGGAAATAATTATCAAATGTGTAAATTCTGATTTTGAGTCTTTAAAACAATTTTTGAAAAGAGATACATATATGATTTTAATAAATATGGATGGTTTAAAAACAGATTTAATGGAATTGGTTGATTTCATTCAGAATAATTTATTTTTCCTGGCTCTTCCAATAATGGTGATATCTGATGATGAAGATTTTGTTGGAAACCCTCCGAAATTAGGCTCACTTCTCTTCAATTCTATTCCCAAACCATCAAATATGGATGATTTGAAATCACTTTTGGATTTTTTCATTGAAATTTTAGAATATAACAGGAATATCAATGATATTTCTGGTCTTCCAGGTAATAAAATTATAAGTTCAAAATTATTATATGAAATTTCTCAAAATACCAAATTTGCATTCGTATTTTTAGATTTAGATAAATTTAAAGAATTTGGTGAATATTTTGGATTATATAAGGCAAGTCAAGTAATATATATTTTAGCCAATATAATTGATCAATCAATTAAAAAATATGGTTCATTTGAGGATTTTATAGGTCATGTTGGTGGAGACGACTTTATACTGATTTTAAAAGATTATAGGTCTGCTGATGTAATCTGTAATGATATAATAGCTAAATTTGATGAAAAAATCCTGGAGTTTTATAGTGAAGAGGATTTAGAACGAAGATATATCGAAACGATTAACAGGTCAGGTGAAGTTGAAAGGTTTAGTATCATGACTATTTCCGTTGTTTCAATGAACTATACTGATTTTAAAAATCAGTCTTTCGATCAAGTATTCCGGTCATTAAATGAGATTAAGAAAAAGACCAAACTTATTGAAGGAAGTGTAATGTTAAAAAGTTAAAAAGCTTCGCATTGTTTTTAAAATATTGTAAATGGTGAAATAATGAAAAAGAAAATAATTTTATTAACAATTGCATTGATTTTTATTTTTTCAATTTCTATTGTATCTGCTAGTGGGGATACAAATCAAATGGATATTGGCATTTCAGATAATGATATTATTGCAAATGAGAATAATATTTATGTTAATGTGAGTAATCTTGAAAATGGTGACGGATCAATTGATAATCCTTATAACAACTTTGGTAGTGCTGCCGACAATGCCAGTAATGGTTCTGTAATATATCTTTCTTCTGGAGTATATTCCGGAAAAGGTGTTAATGTAAATTTGACAATTGATAAGTCTTTGAATTTGGTCAATTGGGATAATGGGGATGTAATCTTTGATGGATTAAGCCAATCCTATATCTTCAATGTTACTTCGCCAGTTTTCAATGTAAATAACATTATTTTTAGAAATGCAAATGCAGATTACGGCAGTGCATTATATTTTGCAAATGGACTTAAAGACAGCAATATCAATGCTACCTTTTTAAATAATCGTGCTGAGGTTAATGGTGCTGCCATTTTCATCAAAGGCGAAAATACAAATAATGTTTTCAATGGCTACTATTTTAATAACGTTGCACATGATGGCGGTGCAATTTACATTGATGGCGAATCAAACAATAATGTTTTCAATGCCACTTTTAATGAAAACAATGCACTTATAAATGGTGGAGCACTTTATTTCAATAATGTCTCTTGCAATGACATCTTTTGCGGTCGATACATTGGCAACACAGTTAATGTTACCTCTGGAGGCTCAATCTACTTTTTCAGCGAGACTAGAAAAAATATTTTTAATGGAGACTTTATTAAAAATTATTCTCCATATTTTGGTGGAATAATGTTTGATGCTTCATCATATGGAAATGTTTTTTCAGGCAATTTCATCAATAATTCTGCTTTTTATGATGGTGCTGCAATATGTGCATCTTGGAATATTGAAAATTGTGTTTTTTCAGGCAATTTCATCAATAATTATGTTCATGAGTTTGATGGCTCTTCAATCTGTTTGATGGGCAATTCTCATAATAATATTTTCAATGGTTATTATGCAAATAATTATGCTGCTGAAGGTGGTGTAGTTAGTTTCGGCGGTTCTATAAACGACACGGTTACTGGTACTTTTATAAATAATTCAGCCCATGCTTTTGGTGGTGTACTTCTCTTTTGTGATATTGTTGACCATTTATACGTTAATGCAACATTCATCAATAATTCCATTGAACGAAGCGGTGCTGCAATAACCTTTTATAGAAATTTTGCGAATAATGTAACTAATTCCATCATTGCAGGGGATTTCATAAATAATACTGCAGATGTTTATGGTGGAGCAATTTATTTCTACGCTCTTAGAAGTGAAAACAATACAATATCTGCTAATTTCATAAACAATACCTCTCCTAGAGGATCAGCAATTTATTTTAGATGTGAAGAAATAATCAATACCACATTCATTAATTCCAATTTCATTTCAAACAAGGCAGATTCATCATCAATCGATTATTGTATTGATGACAATAACTTGCTGGTCAATGCTTCTCTTAAAGCTTTCCATAATTATATCAATGCGATTTATTCCATTAATGATAAGCCATTGCATTTTGTTAATGTAAGCTATTGGGGTGAGAATGGCATTGTCAACAGTGGAGACGTTACTTTTAATGCATCTGATTTGGAAGCGGGTCAGAATTTAACTTTAGAGATATATGAAGGTGGAAAATGTGTTTTAAATATTACAAACGTGACCAATAATAATGGTTATGCATCTTTTGACTATTCCAGTTTGGATTATGGCAATTATGTATGTTTACTGTATCATAGTGATGATGATTATTACACTGCAATTTCCCGAGAATTTAATTTAACTTTCAATCCGTTTGTAGTTGAAGTTGAAAATTTGGTTAAATATTACTCTGCTCCGGATAAACTTGTTGTTAATCTAACAGACCGTGAAGGCAGAGCCATTGCAAATCAAAGTGTGGTCTTCAACATTAATGGCAGGAATTATACCAGAACAACCAATGAAAACGGCAGTGCAGCTTTGGCCATTAATTTGGTAGCTGGTAAATATCCTTGTGTTGTTTATGTGAATGATACTGATTTCAATGTTAATGTCACTGTTTTAACCACTGTTAACGGTACAGACATAACCAAAGTTTATAGGAATGCAACGCAATACTATGCAACATTTTTGGATAGTGAAGGAAACTACCTTAAAGATGGTACTGCAGTCAGATTCAACATTAATGGTGTGATGTATGATCGCCAAATCAGTGGAGATGAAGGTTTGGCTAAGTTAAATATCAATCTTAATCAGGGAGAATATATTATAACTGCCATGAATTTGGAAACCAGTGAATCTGCATCCAATAATATTACTGTCATTCCTAGAATAATTGAAAATTACAATATTACAAAATACTTCAAAAACGCTACCCAATATACTGTAAAAGTCATTGGGGATGATGGAAATCCTGTTGGTGCAGGTGAAATTGTAAGATTCAACATTAATGGTGTATTTTATGAAAGAACAACCAACGAATCAGGAATCGCAAAGTTAAATATTAACCTGAACCCAGGGGATTATATAATAACTGCTGAATATAACGGGTCTGCTGTGTCAAATAATATTAAAGTTTTACCTATCTTGACTGCTGATGATTTGGATAAGAAATATGGTGATTCCACTCCGTTTGAAGCTAAATTGGTTGACGGTGAAGGCAATCCATATTCAAATCAGACTGTTGGCTTTAATGTTAATGGCGTATTATACAACAGAACCACTGATGGTGAGGGTATTGCGAAATTAAACATTAATTTGCAGGCTGGAGAGTATATTATCACTTCATCTTATGGTTATGCGGTAATTTCCAATAAAATCACTGTTAGAAATTAATTTTTTGTTTTGTAGAAACTCCAAATCAGGTCCAGAGCTTCACCAGGCTCCAGGGCTTGAGAACGGGTTTCCCTTAATATTCTTTGTATTGAATATTTTTTCATGTAGGGATAATTTTTGTGTACTTCATAAAGCAACGGACAACCAAATCCTTTAAACTCTCTTAAATCATAATTTCTGATTAAGGATTTTATCTCTTGCTTGCCAGTCGATAAACTTGCTGGAAGGTTCAAGCGATATAATGAATCGTTCTGTTTATTTATGCATTGTGTACCAGTTGCAAGCATATCACCAAATATAATTATTGGAATTTCGTTATTTTTTGCATATTCCTTAGCGATTTCTGATGTGTTTTTGGAACATCTTCCGCATGGATGAAACTGGCCTTCAAGTGCTTCTTTAACAACATCGCTATAATCGGCACTTAAGTATTCATGTTTGACATTCAGCTTTTCGGTCACTGTTTTTATATTTATCTTGTATTGGTTTGGCAGGATGATTGTTCCGGGATCTACTGTAATGGCTACTGGATTAAATCCTAGTTTTTTGGCTAAAATCAATGAAAAGCTGCTGTCAACACCACCTGAAAGAGCAACAACCGCTTCCGTTTTTTCGCTTTCACTGAATTCATTTTTTTCCAGATAATTTTCAAAGTTAAAACTGTAAATATTGTCTAATTTATCATTGATTATTTTTTTCAGGTTATCAATACCCACCAAATTCAAATCCAGGTTTTCAACAGTTTTTTTGGATAATTTTAATTTATATTCCTTGTTTAAAAAGTCTCCATAGCTTTCAACATGAATGCTTTCAAGGTTGAGTCTTTCCCTTAGTTTGCCAACAACCCAACCTCCTTTTCCAATAATGGCTGATTTGTCAGGCCTGTCTTCAGTTATTATCCATAATTCATTAGTATCCTCATTAAAATATAGTTCTTCAATATAGATATTAACCTCATCATGGCCTATTTCACGCCTTATCATGTTAACTTCGTCCAATATGAATTTCTTATCCATCACCATCACCTATAATAAGTATTTTATAATTGAAAGTTATATATTAATATGAGGTTTTATTTTGATTAATGTAGATTTATTTAATTTTATCAATCATTCTTTACAAAATCCAGTATTTGATGTTATAATGCCTTATATAACATATTTGGGAGGATTTGAATTTGTATTGCTTTTTTGTCTTATTGCTATTCTTTTATGTATAGTTTTTAAAAAGAAAGACGCTAAAAGAATTGCTTTCCTATGTTTGTTATCCTTAGTAATTGCTGCAGGAATCGGTTTTATTTTAAAACATACTTTTACACAGCCGAGACCTGATATTCTATTGGATAATGTTCGTGTTCTGGTCGCGGAAGGAGATCCCAATTCATTTCCTTCAGGCCATACCTTATCGACTTTTTCTGTTGTTGGTTTTTTGGCTTTAAAAACCAAAAATAAACTATGGGCAGCTCTTTTAATTATATGGGGTCTTTTAGTTGGTTTTTCAAGAATATATGTAGGGGTCCACATGCCTATTGATATTTTAGCAGGTATCATAGTGGGTATGTTCTCAGCATTTTTAGTTTATAAATTTGAAGATAAAATCATTAAAATCTATTATGATGTGGTTGGTGTTTTTAAAAGGTAGTTGATGGAAAATTAGTCTTTTAAATCACTAATTTTTCCAATATATTCAAAATCGTCCTTGTTATCCATGTATTTAACACCTATTTCCTTGCCGTCAGGATAATGGGTGATTATGGACATTCCATCGTTGACATCGATGGTAATTCTTCTTAATTTTTTACCGTTTTCAGCTTCAATTACTATAACATCTCCATTTTCAACGAGGTTTCCTTCTTCAAAGTCATCGCTGATGTCTGTTGAGTACCAGTGCTGAGGTAATTTTAATCTTAAATCTAAACTGTCAAGTAAATCTTTTAAATGCATAATTAACACCTTCGTTAATAGTAATTTAGCTTGGAAGTTATATAAAGATTTTGTAACTTTATAAGGGTTATTATGGTGAAACAATATTTTTTCCGAATTCCTGCAGATTCCTTAAATCCTCATCATTTGGTCTTCCTCTGTGAACCAGTTTGAAAGCACCTCTACAGTGGAATTCCTCTTCAGCCATGGTAATATTGTTATTTTCGGCTATTTTTTTAACTTGCTTGTATGTAGATTCAATTAAGGCAGCACTGCTGAAGTTAACGATTTTTCCAACGTTGACATTAATGTTTTCAATGAATTCTTTAACTTTAACATCAACACCTGCAGCGTAAACTGCACTTCCCAAAAATAGAATATCGACATCTTCATTCAATGGACTGTCTACAGTTAATGCTTCTACACCAACAGCTTCACTTAAAGCTTCTGCCATTTTTTTGGTGTTACCTGTTTTTGTATAATATCTTATTGCAATTTTCATGTATGTTTGTATATTTTTCAATATATTTATAATTTAATTAATTTTTGATTATTTTCTAATATTTTCTAATTGAACCACTTAATATATATACTAATGAATAACATATCTTTATTCATTAACAAAGTTAATTTAATTAAGTGAAGGTTTGATATTATGGTAAGGTTTTCATCATCATTGGAGGATAAACAGCCACAAAAAAGAAATAATCAAGTCCCTGATGGATTTGATATGGAGTATTCAAGATTGACTCAACGCGAAGTTAGAGAAAGGCCGGTTTATACTCAAGAAGCACCACGTTATGTTGAAAGACAACCTCCAGTAGTTGAAATGAATGATGACTATGATAATATCGCTTTAGATGAAAAGCCAGAAATTAAAGAACCTTTACAATTCAATCCAAAAGATAACATTCAATTCGGTGTTGAATATTCACCAAATTCAAAGCCTCCTGTCATTGGAAACAATCATACGATAAGATCAAACTCAATAATATATAATGATGTTGTAATCGGTGACAATTTTAGAACAGGGCACAATGTAGTAATTAGAGAAAATACTAACATTGGAGATGACGTATTGATTGGAACAAATACCGTAATTGAAGGTGATGTCATAATTGGAAACGATGTAAGTATTCAGTCAAATGTTTACATTCCAACCAATTCCGTTATTGAAGACAATGTATTCATCGGACCATGCGCTTGTTTTACAAATGATAAATATCCGGTTAGGATTAACTACGAACTTCAGGGTCCACGTATAAGAAGAGGAGCTTCAATCGGTGGTAACACTACATTCCTGTCCAATGTTGAAATAGGTGAAGGTTCAATCGTTGCCGCAGGAGCTATTGTAATTCACAGTGTTCCTCCATTTTACTTAGCTATTGGAACACCTGCACGTATCAAGCCTCTTCCTGATCATTTAAAAGTTCCTAACAAATTATAATGATTATTTTTTTTATTTAATTTAAGGAGAGAATTCTTATGGCAAAATGGAAATGCAAACTTTGTGGATTTATATATGATGAGGATGAAGGTTTACCTGATAGGGGAATTGACGCAGGAACTCCTTTTTCAGAACTTTCTGATGCATTTAAATGTCCTAAATGTGGTGTCAGTAAAAAGATGTTTAAAGAAGTAGAATAATTTATATATCATATTTACTATAAACTTATGTAATGAGAAACTTTTTATAGTTTAATTAAAAAAAGGAGATAAGATTATGGCAAAATGGAAATGCAATATGTGTGGATACGTATACGATGATGACGCTGAAGGTACTGCTTTTGAAGACCTTCCTGATGACTACAAATGTCCTATGTGTGGTGCATCAAAAGATATGTTTTCTAAAGTAGAATAAGGAGGAATAATTATGGCATTTGTTTGTAAAGTATGTGGATACGTTCATGAAGCTGATGAATTACCTGATGACTTCACCTGCCCAATGTGCGGTGTAGATGCAAGTAACTTCGAAGAACAATAATTTTTGTTCTTTAACTTTTTTTATTTTTATTTTTAAGTTTTTTTTAGTTCTATTTTACTAAAACTTCTCTATTTTTAAAATTAACAGTAATTTTGCCGGAATATTTTTCAAAGATTTTTTCGATATCCCTAAAGTCTTTGGAAACAACATCATATATTACCTTATCGGAATAGTCTTTGTTTGTAACTTCCAGATTGTTGTTTCTGACTTCACCGTCAACTAATTTAATATCTGAATATTCAAAAACAAGAGTATAAACATCATACAGTTCAACTTCTAAAATTTTAGCTTCATTAATGGCTTCCAGCACGGATTTTGAATAGGCTCTAACTAATCCCCCAGCACCAAGCTTAATTCCACCAAAATAACGAGTAACAATAGCGGTAACATTATGCAGATCGTTTTTTCTCAAAACGTTAATCATAGGTTTACCTGCAGTTCCGCCAGGTTCACCGTCATCATCAAAGCCTTCACCGTCAGAGACAATATATGCAGTACAATTATGAGTGGCATCACTATACTGCTCATTGACTTTCAATATGATTTCTTTGCTTTCTTTTTTAGTTCTGGTTGGAAATAAATGGCAAATGAACTGTGATTTTTTTACATTTATTTCACTTTCAACCGCTTTTGCTATCGTTCTCATAATAATCTTTATATAATTAATTATACATAATATTGATATTAAAATTTTACATAGGTGTTTAACATGACAAGTCGTTCTGCGGTTGTATTGGTTTTTTTAGTTGTTGCTATTATAGCTTTTTGTTTTGCTGGTGTTTTTGCAGCAATGACTGGTACATATCATCTTAATCTTGGAAATAATACGAATCAAACGCCATTTTTTGGTAACGCATCAGATTCTAATTCTAATAGTGGCCATTCTAGTTCTGATAGTCATGTTGAAACTTATTCTGATTCCGGACATTCATCTTCAAGTAATGTTGAAACAACAGAGGATACTAATCCGACTCCAACGCCGACTCCAGAGCCTACGCCGACACCATCTGGTGGAGGAAATAATACTTAAAAGTCAAGTAGTTTTTCAACATCGAAGAGTACGGTATCAATTGCTAAATTGAAGAGCTGCTGACCGTAGTCTTCGTCAACATATACTCCATTTTCTTCAACGTCAAGTGCTCCCTCTTCAATGTTTGGATCATTTTCACGTGCTTTTTTAAATCCGTGAAGGCCTACTTCAATGTATTTATTCACATCGGCCTGATGTTCTAACTCATTTTCATTTATTATGCCCAGAACTTTTGCCATGGACAGTTCTCCGCTTCCTGCATGAGGACCTTCTGTGGATATTATTTTATTGTTCATCACTACAATCAAATCTGTCTGTTCTTCTATATCCCAGATTTCTGCCATTAATGGCAAGTTTCCACCATGTGCATTTACTATTATTACTTTTTCAATATCTAAGAATTCTTTGGCTGAATTCAATGTATCTATAACATTTTCTTTCAGGGTGTCGAGGGAAACGTGTATTCCATGGTCTATCTCATCTAATTCGTATGCTGGAAATATTACTCCTAAAAATTTCGCCCCACTTCTTAAAGAGGATTGGAATGCTATATGCGCACCTATCTTTGCATCGGTATCAATTGGCAATGCTGGGCCATGGTTTTCCAGGTGTGATCCGAGTGCGATTATTCCAATCTTGTGAACGCCGGGGTCACGAATATTTCCCGCTCTGTATCGTAATTCGGCCATGCATATCACCTATATTTCAAAGTTCCAGATTTCATCGCCAACATAGTGTTTTGTTTCTATTGCTTTTCCGGAGTCGTTTTCAACCATTTCTTCACCGGTTATTAAACTTACTCCAATGGCCAATGGTTTGCCGTGTGTTTCATCCACAATCAGGACAATGTCTCCAGGTACAATTCCATTATCTGCAGAAGTTATTCCAGGGCTCATAATGTCTGCACCATTTGTTACAAACCGTACTGCACCCATATCAACGGTCACTGTTTTTCCATCAATTTCATTATCCAATGCTGCTTTCAGTGTTGGAAATGCCTTATCATCAATTATGATGATATATGGTTCGCCATCGACTAATATAAATGAATTAGGTTCTGCTTCAAGGATTTCAACATTCTTTTTGTTTTCAAGCAATCCTCCGTATTCTCCTAATTCATTTTTGATTTGTTTTATTTTTTTCTTTTTTAGAAAATTTCTTTTTTTGACTTTAATTACCATGATTTTTCCCTATCTTTTTTATTATAATAAGTATTATTTTTATAAATTAATAAACTTTTTTCTGATTGAATATCTTGAATCTCTATAATATACATCATTATAATCTATTTCTTCATTAAATGGGGTGTTTTGGTATGGATGGTCTCTACTTGCATATCTAAGTATTGTTGTAGCATTTTTGTTTAATAGGTGCCTGATGCTAATGTTTATAATGTTTGTTTTCTTATTGGAAAATTTTGTGTTGGGTATTTCGGTTAGATAATATTTATGCAGTGTGGTGTGATAATAGGGAACCTTTCTAAAATGGATCTTGTTTTTCTCTATAAGTTCTTCGGTAACTTTGGTGAAATGTTTCGGTTTTATGCCTCTTTTGGTTTTTAGATAGCTTTCATTTGTTAATGATTCACCATACGCTTCATAATAGTTAAAGTCTATAAAATACAGCGTTGTTGTCAGTACTGTTTTTCCGACATGTGGCTTGTCATAGCAATTTGACAGGATATATCTTAATAATTTTGTATATTCATTTTTGTTGAAGGGCATAATATTTTAATCTATGACATCAAATATTATAAAAGAAAAGTGTGAGAGAGCAATTGATTAGTATTTTTTGGCTTAAAAATACTAACATTTATATATTAGTTTGATTATATAATTTATTATTAGTTTTAATTAGGTTTTGTCTATCTTAACTTGATTATATTATTTCTAATACAGGTAATTATTATTAAATATAATTCCTTTTGAAAAAATTTTAACTAAAATACAATTAATGGTAATATAAGGTGATATAATGAGCGGACAAAATGTTCAAAGACCACTTGATGCATTAGGAAAATCTATCGATGCTCCAGTTTTAATCAAACTCAAAGGAGACCGTGAATTCAGAGGTATACTCAAAAGTTTCGATTTACATATGAACTTAGTTCTTAACGATGCTGAAGAGTTACAAGATGGAAAAGTAACTAAAAAATTAGGTGTTGTCCTCATTAGAGGAGACAATATTGTTTATATTTCACCATAAATATTATTCAATAATTGTTAAAGATTACAGAGAATTAATAATTAATAGGGAGGAGGTGTATCAATGTCAAAGGGAACTCCATCAATGGGTAAAAAGAATAAAAAGACCCATATCAGATGTAGAAGATGTGGTAGAAATACTTATCACATACGTAAAAAAGTTTGTGCTTCTTGCGGATTTGGTAGATCTAGTAAATTAAGGAGATACAGCTGGCAAAATAAAAAACCAACTACTAGACAAAGATTAGTTTAAGTTGGCAATAAAATTACTGGAGATTATTTATTTAATCTTCATTCAAACTATTTTTAAACACCCATCATCACGAGATTTTTAGCATAGATTTATATATTTTCATGTACTATTTTTAATTGAATTATTTTTGAGGTTTTAATATGTCTGAATTGGATGATTTAGCTTTAAAGGAAAATGTTAATTTGGATGAATGTATTGTATTTACAAAAGATGGTGGAGATATTTTAGCGGTTAATGTTAAGTATGTGGGCATTAAACAAAGACAGGATAAATTAATGAGTGTTAACTTTTCTTTGTCTCCAAAACAGGCACTGAAATTAGATGAATTTTTCTCAGGCCTTAATGGTGGTGAAATGTTCTATTATGATATTTCTCAAACTGGAAATATTCCAGTCAATTACAGAGGATTATCCAATGTAACTAAAAAGGCAAGTACTGATGCAGATTCCATTTTTGAAATTTCTTTAATTATGCAGCCTGCCCAAAGTATGCCAAATGATAACTATTTTGATCCAAGCTGCTCATGTTGCACACTGCATCATATCCTTTAGGGATGTTATATTTCATCTTCAACAGCATCCCAAAAGTCCTGTGCCCAACTTCTTTGTGCATCAATGACTAAATCAAGTAGTCTTATTTTTCCGTCTCTGAATCTAAAGAGTCTGTAATCGGTTTGTGGTTTTTTAGCAGTTCCTTCTTTGTTGCAGTCAAGGTATAATCCTTCTGAATATTCTCCTTCAAAGTCGCCCGCTTTTACAAAATCCCCTACTAAGGAATATCCGTTTGTTACACTTTTATCTAGTTCTTCTACTGTTTTTAACCAGCCGCCCTGTGCTCTGAATTTTATGTCTGGGTCAATTTTCGTTATTTCTTCTTTCCAGTTCATTATCATTTTTACCAAATCCTTAATTCATTTTTTAATTTAGTTCCTATTTAAACAAAGAGCAAGAGCATTTGAAGAGTATTATATCACAATTGTTATATATAATGAAGTTTATATAAATTAAAAGTCATAGTTATATATAATATGTTTTAATTATGGGAGTTATCATGGATTTATTTGAGAAATTTTCTATTGAGCCAAATAATGAGGATTATTATAAAATAGCATTTATGCATGGTTCATATGCGACAGTGCATGGAATTAATTATGATTATGAGCGTTTAGAGTTTCTTGGAGATTCAATATTAAATATGCTTGTTTCTGAGTATCTTTATAAAAAATATCCTAAGTATGGTGAAGGTAAGTTGACTAAGCTTAGAGCAAACTATGTATGTCAGGCTGCTTTAATTGAATATTCTCATGAATTGGGTCTAAAAGATTATTTAAAGATTTCTATAGATGAAATGAAGTTAACGGATAATGAAGTATTGTCAATCACTTCAGATATTTTTGAATCTTTCTTAGGAGCACTGTTCCTGGATCAAGGTTTTGCATTTACAAAAAGATTCATTGCAAAAATAATATTCAGACATATTGACGAGGAAAAGATTTACTTCCATGATTACAAATCAAAAATAAAAGAATACTGTGACGCAAGAGAAATTAAAATAAGATATGAACTCCTTGAAGAACATGGAGTTCCTCATGATAAAACATTTATAATGTCTATCCATTTGGATGAGGAAGAAATGGGTAGAGGAAAAGGAAGAAATAAAAAAGAAGCTGAACAAGCAGCTGCGAAAAGAGCAATGCAAAATTTAGGATTGATATGGTGATTTTCATGGATAAGGATTCCGTCGGTTTTGTAGAAACCCAATACTTTAATATTAATGATTCTTTTGTCTTGGAAAGTGGCAGGACTTTAGACGATATCACTGTAGCTTATGAAACTTATGGTGAGCTTAATAGTGATAAGACTAATGCTATTTTAATCTGTCATGCATTGACTGGTGATGCCCATGCTGCCGGATGGCATAGAGGAGCCGATAAGCCCGGCTGGTGGGAAATAGTTATTGGTCCTGGAAAAGTTTTGGATAGTGAAAAATACTTTATAATCTGTTCTAATGTATTGGGAGGTTGTAAAGGAACAACGGGTCCTAGTTCAATTAATCCTAAAACAGGAAAAGAATATGCTCTTGATTTTCCCGTAATTACGATTAAAGATATGGTTGATGTTCAAAAAGCATTGATTGATTCATTCGGTATTGATCAGTTGTATTCAGTTATCGGAGGGTCAATGGGAGGAATGCAAGTTCTGCAATGGATTATAAGCTATCCTGAAATGATGAAAAAAGCAATTCCAATAGCTACAACTGCACAGTCTTCCCCTCAGCAAATTGCATTCAATGAAGTCGGTCGACAAGCTATATTCTCTGACCCTGACTGGAATGAAGGCAATTATTATGGCACTGGTAAGACTCCAAGAAGTGGGTTATCACTGGCCCGTATGATTGCTCACATTACATATCTGAGTGATGAATCAATGTATCTTAAATTTGGACGTGATTTGCAGGATAAAGATGAGATCAGTTATGATTTTACGATGGATTTCCAGGTTGAAAGTTACCTTCATCATCAGGGCGAATCATTTGTAAAGCGTTTTGATGCTAACAGTTATCTCTACATTACAAAAGCGGTTGATCTGTTTGATGTGGCAGTAAATAAGTCTATAATTGAAGGTTTCAAGGATGTTAAATGTAAGTTGGAAGTGATATCTGTTGATTCCGATTGGCTATATCCGACAGAACAGAGTACAGATATTGTAGCTGCACTCAATGCAAATGATGTTGAAGTTTCATTTTCAGAAATCAAGTCAAATTATGGTCACGATGCATTTTTGCTTGAAAAGGGTCAGTTAGGTTACTTCTTATCTAAATTCCTATCTGACAATATTGTTGGGGACTTGATGTTTACTGATATAATAACAATTAAAGAAGAAGATTCTGTTACAAAAGCTGCTAAAATCATGCTTGAACAGAATATTACCCACATACCTGTTGTTACTGATAACAATAAGCTTATAGGTATTGTTACTAGCTGGGACTTGTCAAAGTCAATTGCAACTAACAGTAATATTTTAAAGGATATAATGACAAAAACAGTTAAATTCTGTCATTCTACAGATTCTATTGCCGAAATCTCCCGTATGATGAGTAGGTTTGACATTTCCTGTTTGCCTGTTGTTGATGAGGATTTTGTTGTTGAAGGAATGATAACCATAGATCAAATCAATGACAGATTTTCATAATTCTTTTTTTTTTATTTTTCGAGTTTCATGGCGACTTCTTTAAAAATTTCATGCAGATAGTTTTCATTCTGCATTTCTGTGTAATATTCAAAGCCTAATTTTTCCAAAACTCTTTTGGATTGACTGTTTTCAACTCTATATGTTGCATAAATTACTTTAATGTTTAAATCATCAAATGCATGTTCAATTAATCTCTCTGATGCCTCTGCTGCATATCCGTTGCCCCAGTATTCCTCGGCAACCCAGTAGCCAAGTTCTGAAGCCCCATCACCCCACCAGTGATTGGTGTCCGGATGGAAAAGCAGGCCTACACAACCTATTGGAATATCATTTTTGACTATCGCATAAGTTTCCCTTTTAGAAAAAACTGTTTTAATAATGTTTAAACTATCTTCTATACTTTCATGTGGTGGCCAACCTGCAATTGGACCAACATTCGGATTTTTTGCAAAATGATATAAGCATTCCGCATCATCTTCTCTCCAGGGTCTTAATATGAGGTTTGTAGTTTTTAGAATCATTATTAATTATTTTGTTTTAAAATATTAAAAGTATATTTACATCTTATATCAATATAATTGAATAGTGATAAAATGAGCTGCTGGAAATATTGGCCAAAAATAGAAGAAATTGCTGAAGAATTGGAAAATTATGGTGTTGACTCCCTTAATGACATTTCATCATTAAATGATGTGGATTTAGATGAAATAACTAAATTATTAGATGAAATCGAAGTCATAGCACATGATGAAACAATAGATTTTGATTCAGCAAAGCATATTCTGGATGATGAAAAGATGAATAGGGCTCTAAAGTTGATTAGAAAATTCTATTTGTATATTGGTGCCAGACTGGAAACCAGCAATGCACTGGAAATTATAGAATCAGATGACCCTCAGGCAACTCTAGATACATTTCATTTCTATGAAAGATATGAAGGATTACTTACCAATGAATCCAAATTAGCTCATTGGCATGAAGATAAAACTTTTGTTTTCGTAGGCAGTGGTCCTTTACCATTGACATTAATATTATTCAGGCAAAAATTCGGCTGTAAATGTATAGGAATTGAAATTCAAGAGGATGTTGCAGAATTATCCAGAGAGGTTATTGAAAAATTGGGTCTTGATGATGGCATAGAGATATTGGTTGGAGATGAAACAGCACTCAAAGACATTGATTTTGATATATTGATGGTAGCGGCATTTGCTGAGCCGAAAGATAGGGTATTTTCTAATGTTTGGGAAATAGTTGATGAAAAAACACCTGTTCTTGTCAGAACTTACAGCGGTATGAGAGCTATTCTTTATGCTCCGTTAACTGACACGATTCTTAGAGGTTTCCATAAGGAGGTAATGTTGCTTCCAATAGGAAATACGAATAACACTAGTGTACTGTTAAGAAAAGTGATTTAAATTAAGAATTTAGTTACTAAATTTATTTATTTCTCTTTTTTTTAGATTTTAGGCATTATTTTTTTAGATTGAAGTCAATATTTTATTTTTTTTAGTTAATATAAATCTTTGTGAAATTCATTCTATTTTGGCATTTGATTTAAATAAATTTCTATTTTTTATTTTATCTTTTTAAAATTTTTATTTTTCCTATTTTAACGATGCAAGTAAGTGCTTACATTCAAAAATCTTTATATAAGTTCTTTTTAATATATTAGTTTAATTAATTTATATTATCAAAATAAAGGAATATAAAATAATTTAGTGATATTATGAAAAGAGTTTTATTGGGTCTATTATTTGTTACAATTGCCTTAATCGGTATATGTTCTGTTTCAGCAGCTGATGCTGACAGTGTTGGTATTGATAATTCTTATGTTGGTTTAGATGATTCTTATGTGGGTCCTATTCTTCAGATTGGTGAGTGTCCTTTAGATTGGACTCATAACCGTAATTCTAGGGGTTATGATCCTGTTGGTTTAGATGATTCTTATGTGGGTCCTATTCTTCAGATTGGTGATGATTCTGATGTTTTAGGTTGGGGTCCTGGTCGTAATCCGAGAGGATGATTCTTTTTTTTTAGGTTGGCATCATAATTTTCCTCAGTTAGATGAGGCTCCTAATTATTATTAGTTTAAAAGTACTTTTCAGTACTTAACTTTTTTTATTTGCTTTTTTTTAAATAAATTTTAATTAAAAATAAAAATAGAGGGTTTAAAACCCTAATTAATTGCTTTTTTTAGTGCCTGGTCAATGTCTTCGATTAAGTCACGAACATCTTCAATACCGACAGACATTCTGATGAAATCAGGTGTGATTCCACTGTCTAATTGTTCTTCTTCGGTCATGTTGGAGTGTGTTGTACTTGCCGGGTGAATAACGAGGGTTTTTGAATCTGCAATATTTGCAACATGGCTTAAAAGTTCAACGCTTTCGATGAATTTTTTACCTTCTTCAATTCCTCCTTTAATACCGAAGCTTACAATACATCCATAATTGCCGTTCAGGTATTTTTCAGCCATTTCGTGATTTTCATTGTCTTCCAAACCGGGGTAGTTGACCCAAGATACTGCTTCGTGATTTTTTAAGAATTTAGCTATTTCCAAAGCGTTTTCACAATGCTGCTTGACTCTAAGGGAGAGTGTCATACAGCTTTGTATGATTAAAAATGCATTCAGAGGACTCATTACAGTTCCAAGATCTTTCATTAGATGGGCTCTTGCTTTCATTATGTATGCTTTTTCACCAAATGCTTCTGAATAGATTAAGCCGTGATAGGATTCGTCAGGTTCAGTAAACATTGGGAATTTGCCGTTTGTCCAGTCGAATTTTCCGCCGTCAACAATCATGCCGCCCATGCTTGTTCCGCTTCCTGATAAGAATTTGGTTGCTGAGTGAACAACGATGTCTGCACCATGATCCAGGGGCTTTACCATTGTAATGGCTGATGTGTTGTCCACTATCAGTGGAATGTCATTTTCATGTGCAATTTCTGCCAATGCTTCAAAGTCCGGAATGTCCAGCTGAGGATTTCCGATTGACTCGCAGTATATTGCTTTTGTATTTTCATTAATTGCTGCCCTGTAGGCATCCAGGTCATGTGTATCTACAAAATTAACCTTAATGCCCCAGTTTGGCATGGTATTTTTAAATAATGTGTAAGTTCCGCCGTATAGATTGTTGGAAGATACTATTTCATCACCATTGCCTGCAATATTTAAAATAGAAAGTAAAATGGCACTCATTCCTGTGGATTGTGCCAGTGCCGCTACACCGTTTTCTATTGCTGCTACACGTTTTTCTAAAACTTCTGAGGTTGGATTTGATATTCTTGTGTAAATGTGTCCTTCTTCTTCTAATGCATATAATTTTTTGGCTTTATCTGCACTTTCAAATGCATAGGAACTTGTATGATATATTGGAGTTGCTCTTGCGCCAGTTACTGGATCGGTCATTTCTCCCGCATGAACTTCTATTGTTCTTTCGTGATATTTTGTCATATTTTACCTCACTTTTATATATTATAATAATAATTTTTTTAAGTTATAGTTTTTATACTTATTACTATGAGTTCAATTGTTGGTCTTCAAGGAAATTTTAAAGGTAATGATTTAATTAAAATGTTAAATGCATCTAAAAATCGTGGACCTGATTCATCAGGTGTTTTTTTAGATGAAATTCACTTGGATATTGATTTGGAAAAATTTAATGATGATAATACTTATGATATTGCTTTAGGTCATAATTTGCTTTCAATTTATGATATGCCTGACAGAATATCTCTTCCACAGCCGGTATCTAAAGGTAATCTTGTTCTGGTATTTGATGGTGCACTCTATAACTTCAATACTATCAGGAACCTGCTCTCCAAATTGGGGGTTGAAGATGAAATCCGGACAGACTCCGATGCGCTGATAAATCTGATTGATTTTTATAATGATGGTGATTTGCTTAAGGCCATCAAGGCTGCTCAAAAAATGATTGATGGGGATTATGCCTTTGCAGTTTGGGATGGTGAGAATCTGGGAATCTGTCGTGATCCGTTAGGTGTAAAACCTTTATTCTATGCTGCAGGTGATGAATTGTGTGCTTTTGCCTCTTCCCGCAATAGTTTGTATGAACTCGGATTTGCTGAAATTTCCACATTGTTGCCCGAACATATACTTTTTAACTGGGATGATGTAGCTCCGGTGCAGACAATTCATGAAAAATTCATGGAAGTTGATGCATCTAAGTTATCCAAGCTATTAAAGTTAAGTGTTTCTAAAAGAGTGGAAGGATTAGATAGGCTTGGTGTAATATTTTCGGGGGGTGTTGACAGTTCAATTTTGGCACTGTTTTTGCAGGAGATATCATGCAATAAAAAGCTGGATATTACGTTGTATGCTGTCGGACGTGAAGGCTCAAAGGATTTGGACGCCGCAAAGTATGCTGCGGAATACCTGGATTTGCCTTTAAAAATCCAAATTATTGATGAAGATTTAATTAAGGAACATGTAGGTGAAGTTGTCAGTGCAATAGGTGATGACAACCTTATGAAAGTGGGAGTTGGCCTTACAACATACTTTGCAACAAAAATGGCTTCCGGTGACGGTCAGAAGATAGCTATTTCAGGCCAGGGTGCTGATGAACTCTTTGGCGGTTATAACAGGTACCTTAAAAGCTTTGAGGAAGGAAATCTGGCACTGGAAATCCGTGATGATATTTCAAACATGTATCACGTTAATCTGGAGCGTGATGATGCCTGTGCAATGATTAATTCAGTGGAATTGAGGCTGCCTTTTTTAGATGAAAGCCTCGTGGAGTATGCAATTAACTTGCCAGACAAAAATAAGATTTCCGGAACCGGTGATGTTTTGAGAAAAAACATTTTGAGAAAGCTTGCATTTAATGAAGGTCTTGATACTGAAATTGCATATAGGCCTAAGAAAGCTGCTCAATACGGAACAGGAATCGATAAAATATTGAGAAAAAAGATTATAACGGAGATTGATTTATCCCAATATTTACACTTGAAATAATACTTAAATTTCTTTAAATATTGGAATAAGTTGCTATATGTTATTGTTTGTCTATTTTAAGATATATAATCTATTTTTCTATTTTTCCTTTTATATATTGTGTTACTCATTATTTAAGTTAGTAATACTTGAATTAATTTTTTGAATTTTAGTCATTGGTTTCTATTGTAAAAAAAATTAATCGTAATATATAAAAAAATTTAAATATTTTAGGATACTAATAGTAATTTGTACAAAAAATAACTATTGTTATATTAGGTGAAAAGATGCCGACAAGATATATAGGTGATGGATACTGGGAAATAGCTTCCCGCCAAATGAGTATAGTTACAAGAAGTGAACAAAAAAGATTCAAGGATGCAAAAATCACAGTCATTGGCTGTGGAGGTATCGGTGGAGAAACTATTGAAATGCTTGCAAGAATGGGTGTTGGCGAACTTGTCCTGGTGGATAAAGATGCTTATGATTTATCTAATCTCAACAGACAGACCCTGGCGACAATCGCTGATTTGGGACTTGTCAAAACTGATGTTGCAGCTGAAAAGGTTAGGTTAATTAATCCTTATGTTAAGGTCACAACATTCAACGAACATATAGACCAGATAAATATTGAAAATGTCATAAAGGATTCAGATATTGTAATTGATGCACTGGATAATGTTTTAACGAGAGTAATTGTATCTAGAAAAGCAAAGGAAATTGGAATTCCATATATTCATGGAGCTATTCATGGCACGATGGGTCAGATTTCCGTATTTTTGCCAAACAGTGATAAGACATATGAAGAAATGTTTAATTTGCCTTCAATAGGTAAAGAATTAGATGATGAAACTATTGAAGCTTTAAAAAATGTAACTTCTGGGGTTCCTCCGGTTATTGGACCTACTCCGAATTTAATCGGTTGTCTTGAAGCTTTTGAAGCATACAAAATAATTACTGGAATCGGAAAGGTTACTGTCGCCCCTGAAATTTTAACATTCAATTTGTTAGATTTAAGTTCATTTTCACTGGATGAACTTTAATTCTCTTTTTTTTCATTAATTTTTTTTAAAATAATATCAATTTTCTAAATTTACTCGTTCTGGAGAGGTATATACAGTAAATCTGTTGTCCCTTACAAAGCCAATTACGGTAATGTTTCCGGCCTGTGCAACGTCTATACCTGAAGTGGCTGGAGCTGCATTTGATATGATTATTGGTATTCCCACACGGATTACCTTAATGAGCATGTCTGCAGGCATTCTTCCACTATATGAGATATAACATTGGCTGAAATCGTAGCCCTCTTTTGCAGCTGCTCCTATTACCTTATCTACGGCAACATGTCTGCTTACATCTTCCCTTATGATGATTTTGTCCTTGTATTTGAGCTGGGCCACATGAACACCTGCGGTTTCCTGCCATATTTTGGCTTCATCTGTCAAATGTTCAATGTCCTTAATTATTTGGGTAGCATCGATTTTCAAATCGGACATATTGGGCTCAATTGTTTTCAGCTCTGATCTTATTCCGCCGGCATTGTCTGAATTGACTCCCTGATATTCAAGCAGTCTGCAGACACATGCATGTTCACAGTTGCCTTTTCTTTCCTGAACTATACCTTCCTGTTCTAGATCTTCTTCAGGGTCATGATTTAGCTTGGTTGTAATTAAAATATTGGTTCCATCTAGTTCAATTGAACTGATGTCTGAATAATCTTTAATCAGTCCTTCTCCAAGACAGTACCCGATTGCAAAATCTTCTAAATCTGTTGGATATGTTGTGAATTTACGTGGAGGCAGATAATCGATAAACAGATAAGTGTATTCGTCGTTTACGGTATGTTCTTTAATGGTTTTGGATTCACCATTTTTCCATTGTATTACATTCATTTCATTTAAAAGTTTCATATTATCACTTATTTTCCAGATAATGCAATATTGAAGTATTTCTTATACTTTTCACATTTTTTCATATCAATGTTTTCCATGCTGTTGATGCTGGTTTGCTTGTTGTTTTTGGATAGGATTATATGTGTGTTGATATATCCGTTTTCTTCTATCAGCTTCAATAATCTTTTGCCGTATGTCAAATCTGGATTGGATACTCTGTCATGCATCAATTTCAAGGTGTTGAATTCATCAAATCCCAGTACTTCACACATTCCATACATTTCATTGATTATTTCTGATGCCCATTCCTTAAGGGTAACTTCTTCACCGTCCTTAATCAGTCTCATTGATTCCACATATGCTGATTCTGCAGTGTTTTCTTCATTGATTTTAGCTTCCTTTTGCCAGTCAGCGTAATCTGATTCATCCTTAATCAATGAATATATTAAAAACAAGTGCAGGAATTTCATGTCATGTCGTACAAGACCGCACTGATAAAATGGATTAATGTCAAGTGTTCTGATTTCAATATATTCGATTCCATCTTTTTCAAGTGAATTCAGCATGTCCTGAGGGTCTTTTGGTTTTAGTCTGATTTGAGTGTACAGCTCTTTCGCTTCGGATAAGTCCCCATTATCTATAAAAGCACGAACATCTCTTGTAAACTCTTCAACAGTGTTATATGAAGGGTATAGCTCTTTCAAATTTTTGTATCCGCATGAAGCATTTCTAAATGATGGTCCTTTTGTTGAATAATAGCTGCCGTAATCATCCATTGCATCCATAAGGTGAATGCAGTCGTTGGAGAATGTTTTGTGGGAACCTATTGAACAACCGGTTAAATAGATTATTAGCCAGCAGTATCTTATATAATTTCTAGCGATTCTTAAATAAACCTGATTTTTAAATTCTTTAAAGTTAAAACCATAATCTTCAATTTCGTATATCTTTTTCAGGAAATTATCTGAAAATGAAAAGTTGAAATGGACTCCTGAAATCATCTGCTTTTTGACACCGTACCTTTTGGCCAAATCTTCACGATACTTCTGGGAGGATTTTCCTTCTTCTGGATATTGGGCTATTGGAATTTGGTCCCAATATGGCAGAATACATGGGATGGACTGAAACCAGAGGTATTCATCATCAGGAAGTGAGGAATTGACTAAATCAGCCAGTATGGAGAATGTATCAAATGCTTCATCAATGGTGTTGAATGTTGGTGTTATTATTTCAATCTGGCTTTCTGAAAAATCGGTTGTAATTAAGGGGTTTGTAAATTTGTCCCCAAAAACTTCTGGATGGGGTGTCAGTGATAGCTCACCATCTCCTTTAGCTCTAAGGCTTTCCCATTCGATTCCAAATGATCCTTCAAGTATTTCTCTGGAGGATAATTTGGATATGTTTAATAAGTTCATAGTTTCTCCCTTTAAATATCGCCGTAACTTTTGATTATTTTTTCTATATCATTTTCATTATTAAATAAATTAATCATTTCTCTTGCGGGATTTGTCTGCTTTTTAATGCGTCCATACAATGGATTTAAAAATGTTTCTTCTCCTAATCCTCTTTCCTTAAGTCCCTCTGAGGCTAAATCAACAATGCTTTTTGATAATTTGCACACTTCATTTTTGTCAATGAATGGGGGAATTTTAGACTGGATTAAGAGTTTTCTCAACTCTCCGGCAGTATATCCCTTATGATAAAGTGAATCATCTTCTGAGATTATTTCATCCAGCGCATCCAGCTTATCTTTAAGGCCTAAATGAAATGCTGCAACAGACATGGATTCGCTGATAGGCTGTGTACACACGCTTCTGAACTCAACAGTTCCTCTGAATGTCAGGTTAATAAATTTGAATGGTCTTAAATAATTGATATCATCAATTTCAGGTGTTATAGTGACTTTTTTATATTTTCCATTGCAATATTTTTCTCCAGTTATTGTTTCCTGCTGGAAGTATTCAAGTAAATTGATAGACGGAAAGTTGATATATGATCCGTTACGCACAACACAATACATATTCAATGATTCAAGGTAGGCTTGAAGGTCATTGATATCATTTAGTTCTACATCATACATTCCGATATTGTGTGGGTTAACACCATGGGTCGAATGCTCCCATAAGACATCCCTGAAGCAGAAAAACTTATTGTTATCATCAATCAGAACGGAATTTGAAAACAGCAATGCTTTGACTGGTTCGATTTTTGAAAACACGTTAATTGTTTGCACCAGCTTTTCTTTTGAAACATCCAGCTGAACCTGTGATGCTGATGAGAACATTCCGTATTCGGGATAGTCATGGAACTGAATGTTATCATAGTCTCCTGTTGACTGTAAATGGTGATAAAGCATAAGGTATCTCTCTGATGGAATTGGGATATGTCTGTTGTATTTTCTGTATGGATTGATTCCCATTCCCGTTAATGTGTGGTTATACTCCTCAAAGCATTCCTTTGTAAACTTGTAGTATTCAGTAAAACGGTCATTGATTGTAAACAAATCCTTTTCACGACCCATTGCAAATTCAATGTTATTATATGAGCAGTCATAACAGACTATGTCATCGTTTTTATCATTTTTAAGAGAATATACATTCCCGTCATAGTCTATTCCATCTTCTTTAAAGTCTCTGAATTCCTTTTGAATCTTATCTGTGACTTCATGAACTACATTAAAATCGACAGCTTTTTTATCAAGATTAATGATTGGAATCTCAATTTCAACACCAATATAGTTCTTTTCTTTATGGGTTGGTCTGATGAATTCCGAATATAGTCTATCTTTAATTTCCTTCTCACTAATCATGAAGTTCACCAGTTATACTTTTTAAAAAGTCTTCCATTGCTTTTTTATGTTCATCAGTCAGGAAAAATTCGTTTTCATGCTCTTCACTTTCAAAAATGATATTTCCGTCAATCAGTCCGAATAGCTTGTTAAGTTCCACAGGTTTCCATCCTTCATCGTTGGTTAATGGAGTGGATGCAACCAAAAAGCCTTCATCGTTTTTGAGATAGAATAGGGAATCTTTCATGTTGGAATGGATATAGGTTAAATCCCCATCATAAATCATCAGATTAAGCTTATTGTTCTTTGATAAGTCCCTGATTATTTTTTCAAGTAGATTAAAGCGCTCTTTAATTGTTGAAACTGAGCCTTTTTTTGCTTCGAAATCATTGACTTTATCAATTATGTATAGGAGGATTCTTTCCGAATCTGTATCTCCCTGTTCTCTTTCTTTGTATTCATCAAGCTTTGGATAGTCAAATATTGTTCCATTGTGAATTAACATCCATGATCTGTTATTGTCATCCGCTTCGGTAAATGGGTGGCAATTGGGAGATATAATCTCACCTACAGTAGCTAATCTTATATGGGCGAATACATTTTTTCCAACAACTGGATTAGATAATATATTTTTTAGATGTTGGCTACATGATGCTTTTACAGGTTCCTTATCAATCATTGATTCTTCTTTTTGCATATTGGCTAGACCCCAACCGTGGGGGTGTTCATCTGAATGGCTATAAAAACATTCCAAACATTCGTTTACCTGTTTTGGATTATTTGAATTAAAACAAAATATTTCGCACATATATTATCTTCCCATAATTTTGATAACAAGTGTTATATATTTTTTAGTATATAAATATTTTTAAAAATGATATTAAAAATGTAAAAATCTTTTGGAGAAATACCATTTATCCTATAAATTTTCTATGAGCTATTTTTACATTACTTTGGTTAACCATTGCATATTGCATTGTTGTATCAATTTGGACATGCCCTAAAAGTTTTTGAACTTGTTCTATGGGCATTCCTTTATCAATGGCATTAGTTGCCATTGTTCTTCTAAATTTATGTGGATGAACTTTTTTAATATTTGATTCATTACCTAATTCTCTTATTCTTCGTTCTATTCCATTAATTCCAAGTCTTATATGTGGTTTTTTAATTGATACAAAAAGTGCCGGGTTATTGTCTTTCCTAGAGTCTATGTATTTTTGTAGGTGTATTTTTGTTTTTGCATCAAAATAAACTATTCTTTCAGAATCTCCTTTGCCTAATACTACACATTCTCTTTCATTGAATAAAATATCATCAATATTTAAATTTACAAGTTCTCCTACACGTATCCCCGTTGATGCTAAAAGTTCAATCATAGCTAAATCTCTAATATTATTACAATTATCTCTTAATATTTCAAAATTTTCGTCAGAAAGAACTTCTTTAACAACTTTTTTAGTTTTAATTTTATGAATTCTTCGCACGGGATTTTTTAAAATATAATCTTCATCTTCAAGCCAGCTGAAAAAACTTGAAAGTACTCTTCTTATATTATCTATAGTTGATTTAGAAGCCTTTGTATTATTCTTATAATTTGCTAAATATGCTCTTAAATCATCTGTTGTTATATAAATAATATTTTTTTCAACTTGATTAAACATTTTAACTAATGTGGATTTATAATAATTTATAGTTCTTTCAGAACAACCTTCGACTTGTTTTGCAGATAAAAAACTATTTAATAAAAATGTATTATTCTTAGATTCTTCTAGAGATAATGATTGATTAATTTTGATAACATCAAAACCTTTAAATATTTTACTTATAGTATTTTCTAAAATTATTTGCTGATTTTCATCTAAAAATGGAGTCATTGCTTTATTTAAATTTTTTATTA
>NZ_JAZTXC010000129.1:0-4689 GCF_045636185.1 Methanobrevibacter sp.
CGAGAAAAAAATCAATACTGTAGGTAGAAAATTCCCTAATATTGAAGTTAAAATTGTTGATCCTGAAACCGGTGAAGAACTAGGTCCGGGTGAGACCGGAGAAATCATGTGCAGAGGTTTCAATGTTATGAAAGGTTATTACAATATGCCTGAAAAAACTGCTGAAACCATCGAACCTGACGGATGGCTACACTCTGGAGACTTGGCTACAGTTGATGAAGAAGGATATTACTCCATTGTAGGTCGTATTAAAGATATGATTATTAGAGGCGGAGAAAACATTTATCCAAGAGAAATAGAAGAATTTTTATTTACTCATGAATGTGTTCAAGATGTCCAGGTTGCCGGAATTCCTGATGAAAAATACGGTGAACTTGTTGGTGCATTTATCATTAAAGAAGATGGATTTGATGATATAACCGAAGCAGATATACGTGATTTCTGTATTGGAAGTATAGCAAGATATAAAGTACCTAAATATGTTTTCTTTGTTGACGAATTCCCATTGACCACAAGTGGAAAAATTCAAAAATACAAGTTAGGAGACATAGGCTTAAAACTTCTTGAAGAAAGAAGAGCAAACGGGGAATTATAATTTCCCTAAAATTTTATTTTTTTTACCAAAAATTAACCATCTGATGTAGATTACACAAATCAAAAAATATTTTTTCTTACATAATTAATAAAATATTAATTGTAACATTAATTAAATGATATAATTATATAAAAACTAGTTAAATTATTGAAGCTATTTTTAATTTAAAAAAAAGAAAAGTAAGGAGTAAAAAGTTATACTCCTACCTTACAGAAATAGTATTTGCATGCACTTCACTATTACACTCGGAAGTTATGAGATATTCTCCTCTTTCTAAATTGATGTTAATTTTAACCATACCATTGCTGTCGGATATTCTATTGTATAAAATACCATGAACATTTAAGGAGACTCTTTGATTTGGATAAGGTTTACCCTGACCATCCAATACCTGTGCTACAAATTGAGATCCGTCACCATAATTCATCACTAAATCACTAGTGATAAGAGTAGGCAATACTTTAATATTATTACCTTCAGTACAATCCCTGTATTTCACAGTAATGAAATAATCTCCAGGATCAAGATTGATATTCAATTTAACATAACCGTTTGCATCAGTATAACGAGTATAGAATACACCATTTATATTGAAGGTTACTGCCTCACCAGCTCCAGCATAGGAACCATTAGGTAAAACTATTCTAGCAGTATATTGGGTAGCATTACGGAAATATTTAGTTATATCTTTATTTTCAACAATAAGTGATATAACAGTAATATTATTTGACCTCATTTCGCCAGTTACCGGATTCAGAGCAGTTAAAATATATTCACCTCTTTCAAGATTAATATTTAATTTTGCCCATCCGCTAGCATTAGTTGTTCTGGTATAGAATACTCCATGGATATTGAAAAATACATCAATATTAGGTAACGGATTACCTTCACCATCTACGAATAATGCATAGTATTGAGTTCCGTTTTTAAATACTTTGAATACATTATTTCCATAGATTGTTGGCAATATATTAACATTGGCATACACTGTTTGTGGTTCAAATTCACTGTTACCTGCAAATTCAACTTTAGCAGTGTAATTTCCTGAATTTAAAGTCAATGCTAATGAAACTTGACCATCCTTACTGGTTCTTTCATAAGTCACTCCATTAATAGTAATTTTAACAGTTAAACCATCAATATTATTTCCTTCTTTATCAGTGAAGTAAACATAAAATCTTTCAGGTCCACTGTAGTATTTTACAACATCAGGAGCAGTTATTACAAGCTCACGTTTTTTATCAACAGTTGTATTGACTGTTTTCGGAGCGTATTTGTCATTACCAGGATAGGTAACTTTCACATCATGTTCACCAGCAGGTAAATCAGAAATGTCCAATACAGCCTTACCATCCTTAATAGGAACAGTATACTCTTTACCATCAATATTGACTATTACATCACCAGTGGCATCATCAGGAACATCAATAACTAATTCATCATCAGTATTTGTTACATTGATTGGATAGTCATCAATTTTCGGAACATCAACAGTAGTTGAATTGGATGCAGGATCATACTTATCATCACCAGGATAGTTCACATCAATAATATGATTACCAGGTTCCAAATCAGAAGGAAGATCCATTACAGCCTTACCATCTTCTATTGGAGCAGTATAGTCTTTACCATCAATAGTAACAGTAACATTACCAGTAGCATCTTCAGGCAATTCAACAATGACTTTACCATCTTCAACTTTAACATCCATAGGAGTTTCGTTCGGATCAATAGTAAATGAGTCACTTACAGATTTACCTTCGTACTTGTCGTTTCCAGGGAATGTGACAACAACATCATATGTTCCCGGTTTTAAGTCAAGAGGTAACTCAACATGAGCAACACCATCAGTCACATTTGCATAATATCCAATTCCATCAATATCAACTAATACTGGACCGTTAACATCTTCAGGCAAGTTTATAGTAATATTAGTTTTTTCTCCAGCCTTAATATCTTCAGCAACCACATCAAATGGATAATCTGAAATCTTAGGAACATCAATGATAGTTGAATTGGAAGCAGGAGCATACTTATCATCACCAGGATAAGTTACTTCAACACCATGTTTACCAGGTTCCACATCAGAAATATCTAAAACAGCCTTACCATCTTCTATTGGAGCAGTATAGTCTTTACCATCAATAGTAACAGTAACATTACCAGTAGCATCTTCAGGAACATTGACAACTAATTTACCATCCTCTTCAGTTATATTGATTGGATAGTCTGAAATCTTAGGAACATCAATGATAGTTGAATTGGAAGTCGGTTTATAGTTGTCATCACCAGGATAGTTTACTTCAATAGTATGATTACCCGGTTCTAAATCGGAAATATCCACAACAGCTTTGCCATCTTCAATTGGTACAGTTTGGTCTTTACCGTCAATGGTTACAGTTACGTTTCCAGTAGCATCTTCAGGCAATTCAACAATGACTTTACCATCTTCAACTTCAATGCTTATTGGGGTTTCGGATTTATCAACAGTAAATGAAGTAGCATTTCCTTTAGGAGCATAGTAATCATCACCAGGATATTTGACAGCAACATCGTGGTTTCCTGCAGATAAATCATCTAAATGTAATTTAGCTTGACCGTCAGTTACATTTGCATAATAACCGACGCCATCAACATCAATCAATACAGGACCCGTTACATCTTCAGGTAAGCTTACAGTAATGTCAACTGAATTACCATCCACTTCTGCATCGACAGTGATTTCATAATCATCAACTTTAGGAACTTCAACATCAGTAACATTTGAAGCAGGATTGAAATTATCATCACCAGAGTAAATAACTTCAATAGTGTGATTACCAGGTTCTACATCACTAATGTTAATAATAACTGGGCTTTCAGCGGCATCAGTAACATTGTAAACTTTACCGTCAATAATAACAGTAACATTACCAGTAGCGTCTTCAGGTAAATCTACAGTAATAGTTTTATTTTCAACATCAACAGTTACATTAACATCTGCCTTATCCTTATCATTAACAGTTATAGTCGCTGCATTAGTGAATTCTGCTTTTGTATACTTATCATTTTCCAAGTAAGTAATGTCAACATTATATTCACCAACAGGTAATTCAGATACATCTAAAGTAGCTTTTCCATCATTTAATTCAACATTATAATCATCATCGCCGATACTGACAATTAAATTGGCAGTTCTATCAGCAGGTCCGGAAATCTCCAAGATTCCTTCATGACCAACAACAAATGTTAAATCTTCAGCTGTAACATCAGTTGGAGCGAGTTTGTTTACTCCAAATGTTGCATTTGCTTCAGATGCAAGATATTTATCATCACCATCAAATTTAGCAACGATGAAGTAAGTTCCGTTAGCTAATCCATTAGGAATAACAACCCTATTATCTACAACAGTGTAAGGTTTGCCGTTTATGGTTACACTTACATCAGTTACATTTTCAGTATTTAATGCAATTACAATTTCTTCATCCACAACAAATACATCTTTAACCTCAATTGAAATATCTGATCCATATTTGATTACATCAAATGTTGCGGTTGCATAGGAAGACTCATAATTATCATCACCAGCCAAATTAGCAACAATAGTGTATGAATCAGCACTTAAACCCTTAGGAATAATTACTTTATTATCTATTACATTGTATTTTTCACCATTAATAGTGACGGAAATAGCACCTGTTGAATTAGTAGGTCTTAAACTAATGACAATACCTTCATCAACATAGTAAGTAGCATTTACATCAATATCAATAGATGAACCTGCTTTATTTACATTAAATTTAGCACTAGCAGCAGCATTATCATTATAATCGTCAGTTGAGAAGAACTCAACATCAGCAACTTTAGCACCAGCACTTAAACCAGTTAAATCAACAGTAGCTTTACCGTTTTCAACAGTTCCGTTAAAGACTTTACCGTCAACAGTAATATTAACAGTACCATTAGCATTATTGCCAACAGTAATCTCAGCAACAGCCTTGTCAGGATAAGTCACATCATCAATATCAACAGTAATCTCAGGAACAACACCTGAAACTGTAAACTCGGCAGTTACAGTTAATTCATCATAATTATCATCACCATAGAAGACAACA
>NZ_JAZTXC010000130.1:0-2765 GCF_045636185.1 Methanobrevibacter sp.
GTACAGAACATATGGTATTTTGATGATTAAATCATCCAACAATACACTGGTTGAAAATGATGTAAGTGTAACTTCTCTTGTAAACCAGTCCTTAGCAGTAAACTCAACCAATTCTCTTGTCGGTATTGATTTCTACTATGATTGTGACAACAACATAATTTCCAAAAACAAAATTAATGTCACAGGTTTGGATAATTGCTTGTATGGTGCAGGTGCTCTTGCTCACCCAACAGGAGAATATGCAGCAACCACAGCTATTAACAACACTTTCATATCTAATGATATTTATATAAGTGGTCCTAATGTCGGTGAAGGATTAATTTTAGGCCAGGATTGTGACGATACAAAAATAACTGACAACAATGTTGTTTTAAATTGCGGACGTACCGTTTATGGTATTGTTTTAGAAATGTCTCACGATTCTACAATTACCGGAAACAATATTGTATTTGATAGTGAGGTCGGTTATGGAATTGAAGGATTCGTGTCAGATGACAATGTAATTGAAAATAACATAATCACTGGTGACGGAAAGATTATTTCAGGAATTGCAGCTATTAAATCAAGCAATTATGTAATTCAAAATAATACAATAACATCAAACGGTGATGGCTCTTCACTTGACTTCGTTGTTCGCGATTCCCTAAAAGCTCCAAATTCAGGAATATATTTCGAAGGTGTATCTAAAGGAAACCTTATTGATTCAAATATCATCACAACAGAAAATGGTTATCCTGTAGATTTATCTGTTGCAGCAACCGGAAACAATGTAACTTACAATTACCTTAAAGGTAAGGAAGGTTCAGGTGATGATGGAGTAAACAATTCTAAAGGAAATATTGTCCATGATAATTATGAATCAACTTTTGATAATATAGTAATGGATAATGTAACTGCAGAATATAATTCTAAATTTACTGTTACTGTCAAAACAAAAAATGCTGCTAACGGCGCTAATGCACAATTCAGATTAGGTGATTTGATTATAGGAAATGCTACAGTCAATAATGGTCAAGCCAGTTTAACCTACACATTAAATAAAAACTATAATGTTGGAAACTACACTATTACTGCTGTTTTAAGCAAACCGAATGTCAAATCAGAAGAAATCACTGCTAATTTGGAAATTATCAAGGCAAATGTAAATATTGATGTTGAAGATGTATCTGCTAATGCAGGAGACACAGTTCCATTCACTGCTGTTGTAATGGATTCAAACGGTCAGCCTATTGCTGATGTTGAAGTTAAATTCCAAAGAAATGCTAACTTTATAGGATCTGCAAATACGGATAAGGATGGTAAAGCTGTTTTAAATAGACAAATTCCAGCTTCACTTGCTGAAGGCACTTATACTATTTTTGCAACAGTGACTGAAAGCGATAATTATAATCAGGCTATTGGAAATGCTACCTTAACTGTAATGGATGCTTCTAAAACTTCCACTAAAATTACAGCTAATGATATTACAATGTATGTTAAAGATGGAACCAGATTAGTTGGAACAATTACTGATTCAAATGGAAAACCTTTATCCAACATAACTGTTGCTGTAACTATTAATGGTGTTACTCGTGATAGAATAAGTGATGCTAATGGTCAAGTTTCTTCTGCTTTGAATTTGGATGCCGGAACATATGATGCATCATTTGTATTTAAAGGGGATTCCAAATACAGAGCTTCAAGCGCTAACTCAACAGTTACTATTAAACCAACGCTGGCTGGAAATGATATTGTAATGATGTATAAGGACGGAACCAAATATCTTGTTGCTGTAATGAAAGATAATAAACCTGTAGCTAATGTTAATATTGATTTAAACATTAATGGTGTAATTTATCATCGTACAACCAATGCTGTTGGAACAGCTGCTCTTGCTTTAAACCTTAATCCGGGCAATTATACAATAACTGCTATGAGAACAGATACTGATGAAAGATTAGCTAATAATATTGAAATCAAACCTTTGTTGGCTGAAAATAAGGATATTGAAATGTATTTCAAAAACGGTACTGGATATACGGTTAAAGTAATCAAACAGGACGGTAATGTTGCCGGTGCTGGTGAAACTGTCACGTTCAATATTAATGGTGTGATGTATGAACGTAAAACCGATGATCAGGGAATTGCAAAGCTAAACTTAAACTTAAATCCTGGTGATTATATCATCACTGCTATGTATAATGGATGTATGGTTTCAAACAATATTAAGATACTTCCTGTGCTTTATGCACAAGATTTGACTAAAAAATATGGTGAAAAAACTCCATTTACTGTAAACGTTGTTGACGGTCATGGAAAACCTTTAGCCAATACCAATGTATCATTCAACATTAATGGTGTATTTTACATTCGTACAAGTGGTGATGATGGTATTGTTAAACTAAACATTAATTTGATGGTAGGTAAATACATTATCACTTCATCATATAATGGTTCAAGTATTGCAAACACGGTAACTGTCACATCTTAGGGGTTAATCTTTTAACCTCTATTTTTTCTTTTTTTTTAAACTGAAATAGAACAATTTACAAGATTTTATTTTCTGTATTGATAAAATACAATTGGATTATTGATTATGGAAAGAATAATCTAATATAAAAATTAATTTTTTCTAGAAAAAGAGCAAATTTGAATTAGGTATATGTTCCGATTAACGAAACATATACTAAAATGATTTTTTTTAAGTAACACGGGAGATGTTACAATCAATATTTTGTTATAATTAGTATTTAAGTATTTGCATATTTAAGAATGCCTAAATTTAA
>NZ_JAZTXC010000131.1:0-2100 GCF_045636185.1 Methanobrevibacter sp.
AAATTACAAAACCAATATTTTAAAAGTAACAGGAAACAACGTTAAAATATTCAATTTGACTTTTATCAATTCCAAATATTCCGGCTTTGATATTCCAATTAGAGGTGAAAATGACAATAATGTCATTGCTGCTGGTATAACCCGGACAATACTTAAGGTTTCTTATGACGAAAGTCCCGTCTGTTGGAGTGGAAACAACGGATTAATTGACAATTGCATATTCGCAAACAATACTGCATTAAATGGCGGTGCAATAAAATGGAGCGGAAATAATGGAGTTATAAACAATTCAATATTCATAGACAATGTTGCAAGGGGTGTTGGAGGCGCAATTTATATTGCAGGAAACAACAATAAACTTGTCAACACAATTATCCTAAATTCAACTTCCCAATTAACCGGTGAATCAATTTATCTCGACCACAAATCTAAAACTTTTACTTTTACAAACTGCACAACAGACAATAGTATATTTTTGATTGATGGTAATTATTTAGGAATCGACGTCGATAAGTATTTGAAGTATACATATTATTCCGAAATAGCAGACAAATACATTAACCTCATCCCAATAATGTATGAGGCCATTATGTTGGGATTTGCCAAACTTGATGATGAATTAGTAGTTTATGCTCAATATATGAATGAAACCGGAGATTTCACTTTTTCTGCAATAAAAAGTTTTAATGAAGTAGATATTGAATATCAAAAGAACTATGTTTTCAAAAATACAACATTAAACGATGCTTTCGAATCATTGATAAATGATAACTATAAAAATACTTATGTTTATACTAAAAGCGTATCCGTAACCAATACGGGCACCTACGAATTTATTTGCCATAGTCTTGTTGATGATTTATTTAAAAGCAAGGATATTGGAAATATTATTCTTTCCCACGACAGATTCAAGTATAATCCTGATGTGTCTTTTGTCTTAAATGTATTTTATGCACCAGGAAGCGTTTTTGAATCCAATGCTCAATGGGTAAGCTACAGCGGCTATTCAGTTGTTAACATTTTTGGAAATGGTGCAAAGATAAAAGCAACATCCAAAGACAGGGACGAAAACAAATGGATAGTAACATCACCCAACCAGGTTTACACAATCAATAATCTGACAGTAGAAGGATTCAATACTGCAATAGACAACAGAGAAGGATACTGCGTTTTAAATAATGTAGTTTTTAATAACAATAGAATGGATTATATTATTGAAAGAGATTGGGGTGCAGCAATTTTAAACACAGGCTACATAATATGTGAAAACTGCAGATTCACAAATAACTATGCTAAAAACGGTGGTGCAATCTTTAATCAGGGATTTTTGTCACTTAACAACTGTACATTCAAGGGAAATACTGCATATGGATGTGGTGATAATGTCTGTGTCGGTGACGGAGGACGGGTACAGTTTAACGGTATGAACCTCACAGGCGATTTCGGTCCTGTTTACTTTGCCGAAAGCATGTCTGCAACAGAATCTACAATTCTCTCAGCATTAGCTCCTGCAATAGCTTCAATTGCAGGTGTAGTCGTTGCTGCATTTACTTTTAATCCTGGAATTGGTATAATTGCAGGTTTTGGTGTTGGTACCCTTGTAGGTGCAGCTTTTTCCGGAGCAATTATTTCACAACACTATGATGTTAATTTTAATAGATTAGAAACTGCATTAACTATAACCATAGAATCTGCTCTCGCAGGTGGATTCGGAGGGTTCGAAAGTGTATGTGGTCATTTTGCATCAGATGTATTGAAAACAGCTGGAATAAGTCTTACTATTAGTCTATTTGGAGAAGCAGTTCTTTGTGGTGAAATTGGTGCAATTAGTGGTCTTATAATCAATGCAAAGGAAAGTTAATTTTCTTTCCTTTTTCATTTTTTTAAGTCTGTAAAATATATAGAATATTAATCCGAGCAAGTAATTACTTTCGAAATAGTTTATATAAAATAAAGTAAAAAATATATTACAACTAAAAAAAATTATATGAGCAGTGTTTTATTATGCGTAAAAGATATTTATTGATGTTATTGGTTATTGCTTTTATAAGCATTTCCTGTGCATCAGCAAGCGATTTTGATAATGCAACTGTTGGTAAT
>NZ_JAZTXC010000132.1:0-2695 GCF_045636185.1 Methanobrevibacter sp.
TCTATTGAAGATCACTTTGATAAATCTTTTGAACTTGAACAGACATTGCAAAGTGCAGGTAAAGATGATCGTTTAAGACAAGTTCGTGCAATCACGGATTTGGCTGATATTTGTTATGTAAGGCAAAAAGAGCAAAGAGGACTTGGTGATGCAATTTACTGTGCCAAAAAACATATTGGTGGAGAAGCATTTGCAGTACTTTTAGGAGATTCCATTACAAAAGGTCCTGTTCCATGCACAAAGCAGCTGATTGATGTTTATGAAAAATATAATGCTTCTGCAATTTCCCTTGAGGAAGTTCCACTGAACAAAGTGGAAAGATATGGAATCATCAAAGGAACTGAAGTTGAACCTGATGTTTATAATATTGAAAAGCTTGTTGAAAAACCTTTAGCTCATCAAGCACCATCCAATTTAGCTATTATGGGACGTTATGTTTTGACTGCTGACATTTTTGATAAGATTGATGAAACCGAACCTGGTGTCGGCGGTGAAATTCAACTTACTGACGCTTTATCAAAATTAGATGCAATCTATGGAAATACATTTGAAGGAAAAACCTATGATATAGGAAATCGTTTTGAATGGTTAAAAACTTCTATTGAATTTGCTCTTGATGATGAAGAGTCCAAAGATGCATTACTTAAATATATGAAATGTATGATTGACAAATGTGAATAGGCCCCTAACTGATTGTTAGGGATTTTCATCCTTTTTTTTTTTTAAAAAAAATTAACAAGTGAGTCAAATGGAATATAGGATGATTGAAAAAACAGGAGATATGATTTCTCCATTGGGCTTTGGCGCAATGAGATTGCCTCTTAAAAATGGAAAAATAGACCGGGAAAAAGCTCAAAAGTTAATCTATCATGCAATAGACCATGGTGTTAATTTAATTGATACGGCATATCTTTATGGTGATAGCGAAACATTTCTCGGAGAAATTCTTAAAGGAGAATACGCAAACAAAGTTATTATTTCTTCTAAATTGCCGGCTATTAATGTTCGAAAATATGAAGATATGGAAGAAATCTTAGAAGAGCAACTTAATAGACTTCAGAGAGATTGCATTGATTATTATCTGGTTCATGCTGTTGATTTAAAAGCAATGAATAGGCTTTTTAAAAAGGATTTAATCAAATTTTTAGAAAAAGCTCGAAGCGAAGGAAAAATTAAACATGTTGGTTTTTCATATCATGGACCTAAAGAGGAATTCCCGTCATTAATAGATGCCTATGACTGGGATGTAGTGATGGTTCAGTATAATTATTTTGATGAGAATGTTCAAGCCAGTGTTGAAGGCATTGAATATGCTGCTTCTAAAGGCATGGGAATCTTTATAATGGAACCTTTAAAGGGTGGTATTCTTGCAGGAAAAATGCCTGATGAAGCTGAAGAAATATTTAAAAAAGCCAATCCAAACAAAAGCAATGCCCAATGGGCAATGGAATGGGTTTTAAATAACCGCAATGTTACATGTGTCCTGTCTGGAATGAATTCTCTTGATCAGCTTGATGAAAATCTGGAAGTGGCTCATAAAACCACACCATTATCCATGAGTTTTGAAGATCTGGAAACTGTCGAGTTTGTTAAAAGAGTTATGAGGAATTCCCTTAAGATTAATTGTTCTACCTGTGGCTACTGTATGCCTTGTCCTCAGGGAGTTAATATTCCGGAATGCATGAAAATATATAATGAAAAATATTTGTTTAATCATAAAGGATTTATAAATCCTTCTTCAATGAATTATTTTCAGTATGTAGGTGGAGTAATGGGACATTCGGGCAATGCAGGAAAATGTAATGCCTGCGGCAGATGCCTAAGAAAATGTCCTCAAAAACTTGATATCATATCCGAGTTAAAAAAAGTTAAAAAGGAATTTGAAGTCCCTGGAATGAAATATATTTTATCATTTGTTCAGGTTGTTGGTTTTCCTATTTACAGAAGGATTGTCAGGTTATTGAACCGTTAATTTTTTCTTATCTTGTCTGTAATTTCCTCCCATTCCTGTGACTCTACAACATCAAAGGTCTCCCGCCAGAATTTTTGTCTGACTATATTTGACGTTTCAGTAAAAATGGGATGGTTTCTTTGCTTTAGAAAGTCATCATAGTAATCGTATGGCATGGTTATCACTTTATTTTGTTAATTAATAAGTATTATAATTTTATATTTTATTTAAAACTTGTTGAATCCATTGATAAAAATTGTTGGCACTGATAAAAATTGTTTTCAATGAATCATAAGTATTTAGGCTTATGTTAAAAAAATGGTTATATCTAATTAAATACATTTCTTTTTTTTGAGTCTGTAAAATTTTATAGGCTTTTTAAAATTTAATTTTTTTACACTTGAAGTTTTACTTCGATGAAATTCATTCCAATTTTTCTTTAATTTTAATATAAATTGATAAAAAATAGTAAATTACTTAAATAAGTGAGGACAAATTATATTTTATGCCTAATATAAATAAATTTGCCCTCAATAATAATTTAGACTTCATACAACTTAAACTTTTTGATTATTCTGATGAAAGAATTGATCATGAAAAAATCATTTCAGAAAGGTTAAATAAAGTACCAAATTTTGAAAATACTAATCAAAAACTATTTTTAGATGAAAATAACACTTTTAAATATGATATTCCAATTTGTCCTAATTGTGGTTCCCATAAAATAATTAAAAAAGGTACGAT
>NZ_JAZTXC010000133.1:0-16535 GCF_045636185.1 Methanobrevibacter sp.
CTAAAAATAAAAACCTACTTGTAAATAACTTATATTTATTTACCAAATGATAGTTCATCTATCGTTTTTTTAGAATTTATACTCAAAATTTTAAAAAAAGTGAGGGAAAAAGAATGAAATCTAAAACATATGTATTTACAATATTGTTAATGTTTTTCTTAACAGTATCATGTGCATATGCTACTGAAAATCAAACAGCGGATAATACATTGTTATCTAGCCCTGTAGATAATGTAGATTTATCTTCTCCAGTTGATAGTGAATTATTAGGTTCTGCACCAAATAGTATTGGGATAAATTATGAGGATTTAGTTATTAAAGACATAAACTTTACAGGTGATAGAACTAATCTAAATATTGAAGGTTTTAGTCAAAATGGTTTGAATATGTCTGATTTTACTATGTCAATAGTACCTGCTTCAGATTCTTCAAATGTTGATTTGAAAATGCACATACCTGAAGTTAATTATTTAAACATAGATGATCAACTCTTGTTCAAATTCAAAAACCTTGATTTATCTATTTTACCTAGTTCAAATCCATCAAGTCTTGAGTTTTCAGTACTTATGGAAAGTTTAGATTTAATAACTGGAATGAATTATGTAAACTTAACTGACCTTAATTTGTTTTTCAAATCCTTCCCTGAAACTAACGGTGTACAGTTAGATATTGATATAGGTAAATTCATATATAGCAATTTTAATAACACAAGTTTTGACTTTAATAATCTTAACTTTAGAATGGGATTAGGATTAGATGGACAAGCTTTGGCTACATCAGTAATTTTACCTACATTAAATCTCGTAAACAATAATAATAAAATAAATTTAAATGATTTAAATTTAAATATCAAATTACCTGATTTAAAATTATCAAATCTTGATTTATCCATACTCATGTCATATTTCCATTTCGCAAACAACAATGGTACAAACATTGATATGACCGATGTAGATGTATCACTTGAACCTATTTTAAATTCAACTAGTTTCAATTCAATTATCCGTATGGGTACCCTTGACATAATTGGTGTAAATTCTACTGGGGAATTGTTCCCAATGTTAAATGTTTCAAATATAAACTTTGAAAACTTTACTACTGGATTGAACTTGTCTAGTGTTGACTTTACTGGTATTATATCCACTTTAGATATTTCTAAAATGGATTTATCCCGCCTTGTCGACTATTTGAGTTCAGGATTTGATATTAAAACATATATCGATAATATGCCAGATCAATATAAAAGCTCTTTAGACTTTAATGGTATTGATCTTTCTAGTACTGGTTTATCAGATTTAAACATGTCAGGCATTGATATTGGTAGGCTATTTACAAATATGAACTTTTCAAGTATAGAAACAAGTGTTCTTAATTTAAGCGGATTAATTAAATCATTAGGCATTAATATTTCTGACTTAGGTATTGACATGTCAAAATATAATATATCTTCAATCACCTTTTCAGAAATTACTGATATCATAGGTAATGCTGATTTCAATATGTCCGCTATTATGTCTAAGTTAAACTTAACCAATCTTGACTTAGGCGGTCTTGACATAGACAAAATGATAACTAGCTTTAATTTATCAAGCATTGATATATCAAGCATTTTTGGTATTTTCAACTTAACTGGCTTTAATTTAACAGAATTCATAAAAGGATTTGATTTGAATAAATTATTAAAATTATTCAAGAAAGAAAATGCTCCAGATAATGGAACAACTCCAGATAATGGAACAACTCCAGATTATCCTGCTCCAAATTATATGCCTGTTAAAAATACATACTATAATAATGCAGCTCCAAAATCTTACACAGTTACACGCCTCTCAGATAATCAATTAATTTGTAAATCAAAATTATTCATTCTTGAATACTTGAACAAATTATTTAACATGACTTTCATTAATGGACATTTAAAAGTATACATTGATGGCAAGTTAGTATTTGAAGGCGATACAACTGATGATTTAACCCAAGTAATATTTGAAATCATTGATGAATATCTTGGAGAACATGAAATAACCGTAGAATTCACTAACAGTGAAGGAAAATCCAACAAATATAGTGAAAAAGTAATAGTGGAATAATCTTTCACTATTATTAATTATTTTTTTAAAAAATTATAATTTAAATTCCTCTAAAAACTCTGAAAACAAATCAAAAAATAATGAGTAATCATCACTGAAAATAAAATCTTTTCCATCAAAAATAAAAATACTTAGATTTTCAATTATATCCTTAAGGGGATAAGTATCAAATTCAAGGGAAAAATAAACATTTCCTGAATCACTTACAATTAATGTTTTTGCTTTAATATTGGTCAGTTTATCTTCAACATTGTAGTTTAAAATAGCGTCATTTCTAAATTTAATATCATAAATATCTTTAAAGAGACCTTCATCAACGAATTCATCCATAACTCCATCAAGTTCTCTCAAAGTCAAATTTTGAAATATATTCTTTGAATATGTCTGAGAATATAATAATCGGTTAATTGAAACCATGATTTCAGACAGATTTTGACAATAAACATCATCATTATAATAATCATCAGCGGACAAAATCATTGCATCAATAACTTTAGAAATGACATAACGATAACCATTAGTTTTAAAGGAACTATCTCCAATCATTAGAAACTCCATTTCATCAGGATATTCACATGCCCACGTATAAGCTTCATAACCTCCAAATCCTACACCCAGAATACCAAGGACTTTAGTTATGTTAAATTTTTCAGCTAGGAATTTTCTTTTGAAATTCACACAATCTTTAATAGAATATTGGGGAAAATCATATTTTAAATCTGTTGTAGATGGCGAACATGATTCCGGAAATCCTAAAGATGTAATTGAAATATAAAAAAAGTTATAATCAGATAGAATACTGTCCTCACCAATTAATTGAGTTAAATCATAGAAAGATAAACAATCCCCTGATGATCTATGACAGAATATGAAAGCATTAATAATATTGCCCTCATCATCATATTTGGGAGTTCCTTCAGTGGTATACTGTACCTGAACATTATTAATGACACGACCATAATCAAATTTAAATTCTTCCATAGTATATTTTTCATAATTAAATTTAGAATTTACCATCATATCCCCTCATTTAAATCCGTCGAATCATAATGCTTTAGATAAGTTAAGAATTTTTAATTCACAGACATATATTCCAATAATTATAGAATTACCTGTTATCTTCTACCAAATGTTCAGACAAATATGTTAATTCACTTTTTTTAATATTATTATCATTAAAAAAGATATACAATTTAATATTATTGTTAATTATTATATTTTATATCCTATATTAAGTATACCATAGATAACTTGAAAAAAAACTGCCCTGCTTTCTCATTACTCGATGTTACATAATGTTCGTTTTTAGTCGAACAAATATTAAAGTAATAAAAAGTAATTAAATTTTAAAATTAAATATAAAGAAATAAAAATAATTTATTAAATTAAAATAAGAATTAAAAATTTTTAAATTTAATAATAAATAAAATTAAATTAATATTCTATATATAAAGCTTTAAAAAGATGTTTTAAAAAATTTTTATGACCGAAATCTTTATATAGTAAGACTTACACACTATATGTGTCAAAGTTAAACTGACAAGGTTACAGAAAAATGTAGCCAAAATTTCTTATCATACTAATCAAACTTACGGAGATGATAACTATGGCTCAAAATGAAAAAATATTAAAAGTTGCAGAAGCCCTTTCTCAAAGGGAAATCGGGCAAGGAATTGCAAGAATTGATCCTAATATAATGAGCGAATTGGGATTAAACGAAAGAGATATAATTGAAATTAACGGTTCTAAAAAAACAGCAGCTATAGTACTTCCTTCACAAACTGACATAGGACTAGGAGTTATAAGAATTGACGGACTGGTTCGTAAGAACTCCGGTGCTTCAATAGGTGGTGAAGTAACAGTCAAAAAAGCTAAAGCTGTTGAAGCCAAAAAAGTAGTTTTAGCACCAACTGAAGATAATATTCGTGTACAAGGAGATGTGCGCAGTTTATTCATGGGCAAAGTAATGATGAAAGGAGACATAATTGGATCCCAAATCAGAGCTCCAAGGCCAAATACCGGATTCAACAGTCTATTCGATGAATTAATGGACTTTACCCCTGCAATGAGAGAAATAAGATTCGCAGTATTGTCAACCCAACCTGGCGGAATTACCGTTGTCGGACAGAATACTGAAGTAGAACTTCATGAATCCCCAGCAGACGTAAGCAAAATCGAAGGGGTAACAAACCTTGTTGATGTAAGCTACGAGGATGTGGGCGGTCTTAAGGAAGAAGTCAAAAAAGTAAGAGAAATGATTGAAATTCCTCTTAAAAGACCTGAATTATTCGAAAAATTAGGAATCGCACCTCCAAAAGGAGTATTGATGCACGGACCTCCAGGAACAGGTAAAACATTACTGGCTAAAGCAGTAGCTAGCGAAAGTGATGCCCATTTCATATTAATCAACGGACCGGAAATCATGAGCAAATATGTAGGCGGATCCGAAGAGAATCTAAGAGAATACTTTGAAGAAGCAGAAGCAAATTCACCATCAATCATATTTATTGATGAATTAGATGCAATTGCTCCAAAAAGAGAAGATACAAACGGTGAAGCTGAAAGAAGAACTGTTGCACAACTTCTAACATTAATGGATGGTCTTAAATCTAGAGGACAAGTCGTTGTAATCGGTGCAACAAACAGACCGGATTCACTTGACCCTGCACTCAGAAGACCAGGAAGATTTGACCGTGAAATAGAAATCGGCGTGCCTGATGCTGATGAAAGACAGCAAATATTGGAAATCCACACAAGAAACATGCCTGTGGACGAAGATGTTGATTTGGACAAATTAGCAACTACAACCCACGGATTTGTAGGAGCAGATTTGGAATCATTATGTAAAGAAGCCGCAATGAGAGTAGTCAGAAGAATACTTCCAGAAATCAAAAACGATGATGAAGAGATTCCTGAAGAAGTTCTCAAAAAAATCATTGTAACTAACGATGACTTCAAATCAGCATTGAAAGAAATTCAGCCTTCCGCACTTAGAGAAGTTCTTGTACAAGTTCCGGATGTAAGCTGGGAAGATGTGGGTGGACTCGATGAAGCCAAACAAGAACTAAAAGAAGCAGTAGAATGGCCTTTAAAATATCCTGAAAACTTCCAAAAATTAGGCGTGAAACCTCCAAAAGGAATATTGCTCTACGGAATCCCAGGAACAGGTAAAACATTACTGGCTAAAGCAGTAGCCAGTGAAAGTGAAGCAAACTTCATTTCAGTTAAAGGTCCAGAACTCCTATCCAAATGGGTTGGAGAATCTGAAAAAGGAGTAAGAGAAGTCTTTAGAAAAGCAAAACAAACTGCTCCAACCGTAATATTCTTTGATGAAATCGATTCAATAGCCAGTACAAGAAGCGGAAATGACACTGACAGTGGAGTAACAAAAAGAGTGGTCAATCAATTATTGACTGAAATGGATGGTTTAGAAGAGCTTGAAGATGTATCAATCATTGCAGCAACCAACAGACCGGACATTATTGATCCTGGTTTAATGAGGCCTGGAAGGTTTGACAGACACATAAAAGTCGATACTCCGTCAGAAGAAGCAAGAATTGCAATCTTTGAAGTTCACACCAAAAATATGCCTCTAGCAGATGATGTTAACATTAAAAAATTAGCAAAATCAACCGATGGATATGTGGGAGCAGATATCGAAGCCGTATGTCGTGAAGCAGCAATGCTCACATTAAGAAACGATATAGAAGCCTCTGAAATCCCAAATAAATATTTCAAAGAAGCCATAGAAAAAGTAAAACCTGCAAACTATGCAGATGAACAGTTAGTCCAATATATGTAAGGAAGCACCCCACTTCCTTACACCTCCTCCTATTTTTTAGGCAATATTTCATCACTGGACCTTATACTATAACAGTAGTATTGTGCCTTGTATTCAATGAATGGAAATATGGGGTGGTTAACACCATACTTCGGATTATATCCGAAAATATTAATGTATTCTGCCAAATCATTACGTTCTCTTTTTAATGCCTTAGTAACTTCAAATAATGCCTTTGTATCGTCAATAGCTCTGTGGAAATTAACCTCATCAATACCATAATAGTGCACGGCATCAATTAATTTATGAGGATATTTTTTTCTGTCCTTGAAAACAGTGACAGTATCCAGCCAATTCAAATTAGCTACAATTTCATCGGCTTCAGTTGGATAATGTCTTTTAAGCAAAGAATAAATAAATGATAAGTCAAACTGGGCATTATGAGCAACCATCAGTGTGTTTGGAGTCAATCTCTCTTTTAAATCCTGAGCAATGATTTTTTCATCAACCCCCTCATTTTCAAGCATCTCCTCAGTAATACCAGTAATTCTAGTAATTCCATAAGGTAACTTTTCATCAATTTTAATGAATTTGTCATATTCCTCAGTTATTTCACCATTTTCAAGTGTGAACATTGCAAGTTCAATAATTTTACAAAAATTACAATTTAAACCTGTAGTTTCTGTGTCAAAAAATATAATCTTAATATAAATGCCCCCTCAATAGAACTATTTGAAGCCAAATAATATTTAAAAATATTGAAAATTTAATAATAGAAACAAAACAATTTAAAAAAATAATAATTAAAATTAGTAAAAAATAAAAATAGAGAGCATATTTTAATTTATCTAAAATATACGAAACATAGATTTGTATAATATATAATTACACTTCACCAATCAATATTTGGCAATTTTAAACCAACAATTAAAATTAATGCAAGCAACCACATACATTCGGGAACCTTTTTAAATCATAGTAGTGTATAATATATATTACATAATGAAATTGGAGGCGTTAAAAATTAGAAAATTATATCTGTTAGGAATAATCCTAATAATTTTTATAAGTATATCTTGCGTATCTGCAAGCGACAACACAAATACAACACAAAATATGGGTTCGGATATTTCAATTGACAATATATCCATACCTGGAACATATGACGATTTGAATACAGACATTCAAAACCTTCATTCCGGAGATGTTTATAACATTACAAAAGATTATAAGTTTGACTCAAAAGGTCAAACAATAATATTGCAGGACCGCATTATTGTAATTAGTCAGGACAATATTGTAATTAATGGAAACGGTTTTACAATTGATGCCGGAGGATCCCAAAACTTTGCGATATTTAAAGTCCTGGGAAACAATGTAACCATCAACAATCTGAAATTTGCAAACAGTGAACCCAGCACCATTATGGGTCCCACCATTTTTGACAATTGCCGTTACCAAAAGGTTTTAAGTCCAATATGCTGGGAAGGAAATGATGGTACAATAGAAAATTGTAATTTTTATAACAATTGTGCCGTAAATGGAGGATCAATAAGCTGGACAGGAAACAACGGAAAAATAGACAATTGTCAGTTTATCAACAGCACCGCAAGAGGAGTAGGTGGCGCATTATACATTGGGGGAGCAAATAATACTATATCCAATTGTATAATGATTAATTCCACTTCACAATTATCCGGAGAAGCAGTATATATAGACCGCAATCGTAAAAACATTACATTTACAAATTTTACATGCCCCAACGAACTTCAGATTATTGATGGAGTAGCATTTAATATTGATGTGAATTATCTTTTCTATTCATATAAGATTCCTGTATGGGGTAATATATCTACAGGGAATAGTTATGAATTGAATGTTATTCCTTTAATATACAAATCTATTGTGTGCGGTGGTTTAAATAATATCGATGATGATTTTAATTATTTTGCTCAATATTTTAATGAAACTGATGATTTCATTTTGAATTTTGCTGCATATGAGGAAATATCTGATTATGTTTATTTGGACAAATTTTACAAAGATATGTTGAACTTTAAAATAGATTGGATTGAATCATTCCATATTGATATGCCTTCCCCACCTGTTTTTCACTTTGGTTTTGATTATCTTAAATCAATGTCTTTTTCAAACATAACGGATTTCAATCAGATTTTTGATTGTGTACTTCATGAAAACTATAAATTCAGCCTTACACAAAATCTCATCGGTTTTGTTCATGATGTCTATGATTATTCTGAAATTTCTTCGGTTGACGGATGGGATCAATGGTTTGACACAGATAAAGGTACTGATATCTTTGTAAATAATTTTGAAGTTATTTTTACAGACAAGATAACTGCCGCATCTGATGTTTGTTGGAGACCAAATATATCCGGTTTTGATTCAATTATTATAATGGGTAACGGTTCAACAATTGATGGTAATTCCAAAGATGACCATGGTGAGAAAAAATGGGTTGAAATGGCCGGTGACCCCAATACCATATTTGCGGCTTATGATTTGACTGTTAAAAACTTCAACACGGCGGTTGAATGTTTTGCAGGGCAATGTTATTTCAACAATGTTCGCTTTGATAGCAATCGTATGGACTATACATTTGAAAGGGATTGGGGTGCCGCAATTATAAATACCGGTGTTATAATATGTGATAACTGTACTTTCGCAAAAAATTATGCGAAAAATGGTGGTGCAATATTTAACCAAGGACATCTGTTTTTAAACAATTGTACATTCCGGGAAAATACGGCATATGGAAAAGGAGATAATGTCTGTGTAGGTGAAGGAGGACATACATACATTAACGGTAAAAATATCTTGAGCGACACAAGCATTGTCTATATTGCAGAAAGCATATCCATAGGAGAAAGTACTATAATGTGTGTACTTGCTATAGCATTAACAATAACTGCAGCTATTGCTGCGACAGTAGTTAGCGGCAATCCATTTGTAGGAGCAGCTGTAGGAGGAGTTGTAGGTACGGTAATGGGTCTTTCCACTGCAGGAGTGATTATTTCAGAAACTTATGACGCTAATTATGATAGGACGGACATTTGTCTGTGTGGTGTTATAGTAGGTGCTTCTATAGGCATGCTAAGTGGAATTCTTGCATGTGAAGTGAGCATAAACATAGGTGTAGGAGCCGGAGCTGTAGTCGGATAAATCATCCATTGAAGAAATAATTATTATTATTTCTTCTATTTTATTAATTAGAAAAAAGGTGAAAATATGGGAGAAAATGATGAAATGTGGATACATATAATAGGAATTATCTTTTCTGGGGACGAAAAAACAGATAATCTTGAAAATGAAGTATCATGACATATCGCCTGTAAATGAATTGGAAAATGGAATATGCACAATTTTAATGAATATGACTTTTTGGAAAGTTTCAAAAATGACCATATCCTTTTAAGTTTTGTGCAATTCCCCAATATTTAATTACTATCACCATTAATGAAAATTTTTTTAATTTTACCAATCCTTTCTGAAATAATGTATGAATCATTGGATACTTGTTAGAATCCTAACCCAAAATGAATGGATTCTATGACACAGTTATTTCCAAGATTTTCAATTTCAAGCCAATTGTAATTTTGGCAAAAAACAGAAACTTACTTGAAATTAACCTGGATGAATTAAAGATTCCCATAACTGCTGCAATTAATATCACAGCACTTAATTTTTCATATTCCTGTAAGCAGCATAGCCATATTCACTGCCGATGCAGAAACCCCTGCAGCATAATTCTTCGGCATAGTTATTATATGATGAAATACCAACAATATAATAGTAGTTGGAATCATATTAAAATTAATAGCTATTGCAATACTTTTAAAAAAATGCAGATGATACAAAAGAGGGCTGAAGGTGAAAATATGAAAGACAGACATGTTATAGAAGCACTTGGAAAAACTGAAGTAGTAATAGAAAATGGTGAAGTAGTATCCGTTGGAGAGCCATTGGTTGAATACTGTCCGATTTTTGATAAAATTGACAATGCAAAAGAGCTCAATAAAGATTTTATCAAATGGAATATAGAAAAAAGAATCCGTGAATTCGGTATGTGTACGGCCGAAAGAATTGTTAAAATGCCTGACATGATGTCATTTGGTATTTCTGAAATTTTAAAAACCAACAAGGAACTTGGTTTGATTGACTGTGTTGTCGGCGTTTGTGAAGGTGTTGGAACATTATTAATAACCGATCCGGAAATCATCCAGGGTGTTGGAGGCAGGGTTTCAGGACTGGTCAGTACTACACCAATTCCAGAAGTTATCGAAAAAGTAGGTGCTGAAAATGTCATAAATCCCAAAACTGCTGAATTAAATCCAGTAAAAGGATTGGAAATGGCTATTGAAAAAGGCTTTAAAGATATTGCAATTACAATTTTGCCTTCAAAAGAGATTGCTGAACTTCGCGAATATCCTCTTCCGGAAGACGTTAATATTTATCTTTTTGTAGCACACACTACAAATGCAACAGACGATGAAGTTGAAACTGCATTTAAAAATGCCGATGTAATTACAGCCTGTGCATCAGGTAAAGTAAGGGATTATGCCGAAAAGGAAAAAGTATATTATTCAGGTTCAAAAGTACCCATATTTGCAATTACTCCAAAAGGTAGAGAATTTTTAGATAATAGGCTTGAAAAAATAGGTAAAGCATCAACAATAAATGATTACCCATTAGATTTGGAAAAACACCCAAATCCATTAATTTAAAAATAATTAAATACTTAGATAAACATAATTATCATAACATAAGTTAATTTGAATGAGGGGTATATTGACTCAAAAAAGCGAAGCGATTAAAGGCAACATCACACAGGAAATGAAAGATGTTGCAGAAAATGAAAACATTGAAGTTGACAAACTGGCTAGATTAATAGCAGATGGAAAAGTTGTCATTCCAAAAAATATCAATAGCCATGCAAAAGCCTGCGGTATTGGTGAAGGCCTTACCACCAAAATCAATGCAAATATAGGATCATCCAGCAAAATTGATGATTTGGATTTAGAAATCAACAAGGCAAAATTGGCCGTTGAATATGGTGCTGATGCAATAATGGATTTGTCAACAGGTTCTGATTTAAAGCTGTTCAGACAGAAGATAATGGATGCAGTTGACGTCATTATCGGTACCGTTCCAATTTATGAAGCAGGCGTCGTTACACTGGCCAAAAACAAGGAAATCGTGGATATGGACCCTGACGATATTTTCAAAGCCATTGAAAATCAGGCCAGGGAAGGAGTTGACTTCATGACACTTCACTGCGGAATTACAAAGGATTTAGTTTCCAAACTTGAAAAGCAAAAACGTATGATGGGAATTGTTAGTCGCGGAGGAACATTTATGGCTTCATGGATTAAACATAACGATTTAGAAAATCCATTATACGAAAATTATGATTATCTTTTGGAGCTTTCCTACGAATATGACATCACATTGTCATTAGGTGACGGGTTAAGGCCAGGCTGTTTGGCTGATGCAAGCGATATTCCCCAAATTCAGGAATTGGTTAACTTAGGAGGCCTTGTCAAAAGAGCCCAGAATGCAAATGTTCAGGTCATGGTAGAAGGGCCGGGACACATGCCTATGAATCAGATTAAAGCCAATATGGAAATTCAAAAGACAATATGTCATGGAGCACCATTTTATGTTTTAGGACCACTCGTCACTGATTTGGCTCCGGGTTATGACCACATCACCTCTGCAATAGGCGGAGCAATAGCTGCAAGCAGCGGAGCAAACTTCTTGTGTTACGTAACCCCTGCAGAGCATTTATCACTTCCTTCACTTGAAGATGTGAAAGAAGGAGTAATTGCATCCAAAATCGCTGCAGAAGCAGCAGATGTTGCAAAAGGCCTTCCTCAATCATGGATTAGAGAGCGACAAATGGCAAAGGCCAGGAAAGAATTTGACTGGGAAAAACAGTTTGATTTGGCATTTGACAAGTCAAAGCCAAGACAATATCGTGACAAATGTGAACTTGACGATGATGAAATGTGTGCAATGTGCGGAGAATATTGTGCAGTAAAAATAGCAAAAGGCGATTTCTAATGAAATATCAAGAATTAGTGGATGTATACTCAGCTTTGGAAGCTACAACAAAACGACTTGAAAAAACTGACATTATTGCAGAGTATCTGAAAAAATTGGATGCTGATACCATTGGAAAAGTTGGATTACTTCTGCGTGGAGGAGTTTTTCCGGCATGGAGTTCAGAAGAAATTGGTATCGGAGCAAAACTGGTTGAAAGAGCTGTTGCAGAAGCTGTTGGAACAACACAGGCAAAAGTTGAAGATGCCGTTCGTGACGAAGGAGACATTGGCCTTGCCTGCATTAAACTGTATGCCAACAAGTCACAGATGACATTTTTTTCACAGCCACTGACCATTAACTTCGTTTTTGACAGTCTGCGCAAACTATCAAAAATAAGCGGCTCACGCTCCACTAACCGTAAAATTTCCATTATTCTTGAATTATTGTCACAGGCTTCAGCTACAGAAGCCAAATATTTAACCCGTACAATTACTGAAGAGCTAAGAATCGGCGTAGGTGACGGAATTGTCCGTGATGCAATAGCACAGGCATTCGACATCGACAAGGCAATTGTCGAGCGAGCACAGATGCTGACAAATGACTTTTCAGTTGTTGCGAGAACTGCCCTTTTGGAAGGAGCCGAGGGATTATCAAAACTTAACCTGACGCCAGGAACGCCAGTCAAACCAATGCTTGCACAGTTGTCACCACCGATTGCTGAAATCATTCCTGAAATGGGAACTGCGATTTGTGAAACAAAATATGATGGAATCAGACTGCAGGTTCACAGAAACGGGTCAGAAATTAAAATATTTACACGAAGACTGGAAAACATCACACATGCACTTCCGGAAATCGTTGAGCTTTTTGATGAATATCTGCCTCATGAAGACTATATTGTAGAGGGAGAGGTTATTGCTACCCGTGACGGCAAACCATTACCTTTCCAGAACATTCTGCACAGAGTCAGACGTAAATACAATGTGGAAGAGGCAATGGAAAACGTTCCGTTAAAATTATATCTTTTTGATGTCTTATATTATAAAGAACCGATGATTGATGAACCTCTGATGCTAAGGCGTGAAACATTAGAGGAAATTGTCGATACAGATGTAGACGAGATGAATTTAAGTACCATGGTTATCGGTACACCAGACAACATTGATGAAATAGAAGAGCTATTCAATTCATCCATTGCTGCCCATCACGAAGGAATAATGATTAAGGATGCTTCAGAACCATATATTCCTGGAATTAGAGGTAAAAAAATGCTTAAATATAAGGCAGAGCCTGAAACTTTGGATATGGTTATCGTTGGAGGAACCTATGGAATAGGTAAGCGTGGCGACTTTGTCGGATCTTATCTAGTGGCATTAAGAGACGAAAATGATGAATTCAAAACAGTGGCCTATGCTGCAACAGGCCTTGATGATGCTACCCTGGAATATTTAACCAAAAAGATGAAAGAAATAGAGATTTCAACAAAAGGCCGTGAAATTGTCGTTGAACCAAAAATCGTTTTGGAAATTGCATTTTCAGAAATTGTTGAATCCCCAGAATATGAAACCGGCTATTCAATAAGATTTCCTGTGGTTAAAAATATCAGAAAGGATAAAGGCCCACAGGATGTCGATACGGTTGAAAGACTACTTTCAATGTACGATGCTCAATAGTCAAGGCTTTTTACCTTTGAAATTACAATTTTAGTCAATGGATAGACAATGATTTCATATACTGTCTTGAACAATGCCTGAACAACAATCATCATAACCAATGCACTCAGAGGCATCAGTCCCCAGAATCCTATTATAATAAAAATCAATGCATCACAGCCTTCTCCAATTAATGTGGAGAATATGCACCTGAAAAACAGCTTTTCTTCAGATTTTGACTTTAGATAAACCATCACTTTTGCATTTAAAATAGAACCTACAATATATGCCGCAAAACTGGCTATCAATAACCTTGAAGTCGAACCCAAAACAATGCTGAACGCTTCACTGCCTTCAAAAAATGACGGGGCAGGTAGCCAAATTGTAATGTTATAACAGATTACTGCAATCAGATTCATGAAAAAACCTAAAAGAATAATCCTTCTTGCTTTTTGATAACCATAACATTCAGCCAAAACATCGTTTACAATGTAAATAATTGGAAAAATAATAACTCCACAGGGAAGAGTAAAAGAAAAAAATTCAAAGGTTTTACCAGCAATGATATTGGATATAATAAGTGATGCGGTGAAAACACCAGCAAGAATTGCATATAACTCACTTTTAGTCAAGTCATCAAACATGTTAATTAATTTAGTTATTTTATCTTAAAAATATTGCCCATTAGAAAATGCAATGAAAAATATTAATCCCAAATTGTTAAAAAAGTTTAAATAGATTAATGCAAATATTTGATAACATGGAGTGTATAAATTGTGATAACTACTATGATGAAGACGTAGAAGATGAATGTCCATACTGCGGCGTATCAAAATATGCCGTAAGATGTGAAAACTGCGGAGACATAATTGACATAGACAGCGAATGCTGTTGCGGACGCAGTTTAGACGATTTGGAAGAAGATGAAGATTGCGACTATTATGATCCTTATGAAGAAGAGGAAGATGATGAAGAGGATGAAATAGATTATGGGGATGACATCTGTGAAAACTGCACATACTGGCAAGCCCATCCACAAGGCTATGCCCATGGAATGATTTGTCAAAGAACCGGGCAAAATACTGATCCCGATGATTCCTGTTCAGACTTCAGCAAAATGTTTCACTTTTCAAACTACGGCGAAGAAGGCCAATACAGTTTTGTCGACACAGAGCAAGTAAAGCAAAGAAAACTGAATTATTGGCGCAACAGAAAATTCTAAGTCAATGCAATATTACTCTATGAAATACTATCTAATTTATTAATACCAAAGTTAAATCAAAATCCATGGATATTACAGATGACAAATTATTGAAAATTGCCTTAGTCACTTCTTTAATAGGATTAATCGGACTAATAATTTTTACACCATCAATTGAAGTTAAAGAGGTTAAAATTGAAGACATAAATCGTGGAATGATTGATGAGGAAGTCAGCATTAATTGTGTAGTAAGTGATGTGAAATCCTCTAAAAGCGGAAGCAGCTATTTTTTAACAATTAATGATGGGACCGGACAAATGCCTCTGGTAATTTTTGAAAGCCAGATTGCACAGATGCAGACAAATAACCTGGATATTAATGATTTTAAGGATAAAAAGATTAACGTTGTCGGAAAGATTACCGAATACAACAATCAAGTGGAAATAGTTCTATCAAGCGGAGACAGCATAAGAATTCTCAGCTGAATTAAATGCGATTAAAATGAAAATATGAATGATTAAAATAATAGTCCCCAATATAAATATTCAAATAATTAATTATATATTTAAAATTATTAGTAGCAAATTAAAAAATATTAAATTTGAATTGTATGATACCCATATATTACCATCAATATTGGAAGTGTTTAAAACTTCACATTTAAGCCCGATAGACTTGCAGTATTTGAATTGCTCATTACTATATGAAGATGCACTAACGCATTTACCAGAAATTAAATTAATGTTTAATTCTGCTTGTTTTACGAATTCAATAATGAAAGTAAGTACTTACATTCGAAAACATATATAACATATTTTTTACATAGACTAATTAGAGATTAATTTCTAATAAACGAATTAGGAGAAACAACATGAAAAAAATAAGTTTAATTACAATCTCTTTATTAATTTTTGTATTCGCCATCAGCTGCGCTTCTGCAGCAGATCCTAATGTAGATATGACTAATAACACAGACATAGGCAATACAATTGACATTGCCGATGTACAGAATGTTGATTTCAATATTAGCTCTGAAGACAATTCATCTTCAAATATTGAACCCCTTGAAAACGACACAGGTATTTCGAGCGAACTAAACATTACCGGACCGAAAATTCAACCAAACGAACTAAACATTACCGGACCGAAACCCTACGATATTGAAATTCCCGGCCCGAAAATTCAAGTAAACGAAAACAGCAATACGAAAACAGACTCTATTGATGGACTCGGGATAGCTGAAATAGCTATAGGTACTGCAGGAATAGTTACAGTAACTCCCATTCTAATAGCTACTTCAGCAGTGATGTATATAGGCGAACTCTTTGATTGGTGGTAGAAAACAGGATGGAAAAAATTTCATTATCAACTATGAAGAAAAATAACTTCAAAAGAACAAAACTTATGTTAAATGTTTTTTTAAACATTTAATATTCTTTTTTTATAAAAATTTTTTAATTTAAAAAAAAAATTACCTGCCTTGAATCAGAAATTACTAAATCAAAGTGTAACAGCAGATGTTTTAAACCAGTATTTTAACTAAAAGATTTATTCAGCTTGTTTTACGAATTCAATAATGAAAGTAAGCACATACATTCGGAAACATATATAACATATTTTTTACATAGACTAATTTGAGATTAAATTTCTAATAAACGAATTAGGAGGAACAATATGAAAAAAATAAGTTTAATTACAATATCTTTATTAATTTTTGTATTCGCCATCAGCTGCGCTTCTGCAGC
>NZ_JAZTXC010000134.1:0-2407 GCF_045636185.1 Methanobrevibacter sp.
TTTTTAAAAAATTTAAAATATTCTAATCACAGATTAGTTTTATTAAATTTTATTTTCTAAATGTATAATATTTATATAGTTGAAATGTTAAAGTAATTAATTAACTATGAAAGTATATGCCTTGTAATCAATTTTTGAAAAATAACTATTGTTTTTCACAATACTGATACGAGGGTCTGAAAAATATAATATAAAAATGGTGAAAAATATGAATAAAAATAAAATAATGCTTATTCTTTTATTAATTTTCTTTTTTATTAGTATAGGCAATGTGTCGGCTACAGACAATAATGAAACTGTTTTATCTCAAAACAATGAAATCACTGTAAATGAAGGTGATTCTATTCAGGTAGCTATTGATAATGCTACCGCAGGTAGTACTATAATAGTCGAAAGTGGAAATTATGCTGAAGATTTGGTTATTTCTAAAGAACTTTCCATTATAGGTCAAAATGCAAATTTAAATTCTCAAAAAACTGCGTTTACTATTCTTTCAACTGCAAACAATACTTCCATTTCAGGATTTAATATTTTTGTTTCAGACATGATTAACGGTACTGGAATTTTGGTTAATAGTAGCGGCTGTACGATTTCAGATAATAAAATATCCGGTGGAAGTATTGGTATATCAGCACCTCCACATATTGTAATTAATGAATCGGATATTAATGCATCAATAATAGAGGTAGTTAACAATTTAAAGATTATTGGAAATGATATTTCTGATGTAAGCGGAGCGGGTATTTCAATTATGGTATATAACCCAGTTGTATCCAGAAACAACGTTACCAATATAATAAATAGGAGAGAAAATGGAACTGCTTCAGGTATTTTAGTAAATGGTACGGGCATTACTTCTGATGATTTAAAAGTAATTGTAACAGACAATTATATAGCCAATATTAAATCGATTAATGCTTCAGCTTATGGTTTGGATGTAAGGGCAGCTGCTGTTTTTGATAATTTAACAGAGTTTGACGTATCTAATAATGTCGTTGAAGATGTTTCAGCTCCTATTGAATCCTATGGTGTCAATATTGATGTTTTTTCATTGAGCAGTACTTTACCTACTATCGATGTCCATGATTTGAATATTAGTCAGATTTCTACAGGCAATTATGAAAATGCTTCTTTAACTGGTTTAAGAGTTTCTGTAGTTACTCTTGATCAGAATGAAAGTTCCGGTGCAGTTGTTCATGATATTAATATAAAAGACTTAACTGCTTTAGGTGCTAATTCTGCAATAACCGGTATTGTAGGTTCCGGAGTGGGATGGGCGGACATATACGTTTCAAAAAATAATTTGACCAATTTCAAATCTTCAGGTTCAATCACTGGAATAAAGGGTGAAAGTATAAATTACAATAATTTTGAAGGATTTGTTGATGTTTCAAGTAATAATATTACTAATTTGAACTCTCCTAAAACAAAAGGTATTAATGCTTTCTCTTTAGGAAATGTTGCAATTAATAAAAATCTTTTATATAATCTTCCTGGGGAAAATACGACTTTCATTACTGGTGTTCCTTTAAGCATTAATACTAAGAAGTACAATATGACTATTCCTGATAATTCAACAATTGAAGAAATTATTGAATTGCTGAAATCCATATTTAATAATAGTGATTTCAGCATTACTGGTAATTTATCAGTATTTGGTAACAATATAGAAGGTACTGGTGTTGAAACCGGTTTTCTGGTTGTAGTCCCATCTGCCGTAATACATTATAACCGTGCCACTAATTTAAAAGATAATGTTATTAAGGAAAGCACCAGACAGCTGTTATTGGAATCCTACGGCTATGACCCTAACCTATCAAATGAGGAATTGGCTTATCTGATGACAATATCACAGCCAGGTGCTGAAAACTACACTGAAGAAGAAATCAGAAATATGAGCGCATCTTTAGCCCAATTCCTAGATATGTTCTTTGGCAATCTGGAAAACTTAACTTCAGGTGATGTTGATGCAAGATATAATTGGTGGGGTACTAATTCCAGACCTTCAGATTCAGGGTTCAGAAATAATAAAGGAACTATTTTATATGATCCTTGGTTAATATTGCGTGTCAATTCAAATCCGTCTGTAATAGACTATGGGGAATATTCAAAGATTACTGCTGACGTTTATATGGATTCTTTAGGAATGGACCATAGTGCAGATGCCAGTTTGTATTTCAGCGGTCCGAAAATAACTTTCTTTACTGATAAAGGAAGCTTTTATGGATACGATTCAATTACTGTAAACTGGAATGAAGGACAAGCTATTACTTATTTATATGGTGATGAGTATGGTTTAGCAACTGTCTGTGCAGTTGATTATGATAAATCATGTACTACAGTATTAATCCGTGGCGGAGATTCTCCTTCTGAGGAAAAAGATAATATTATAACTATGAAACCTGCC
>NZ_JAZTXC010000135.1:0-8955 GCF_045636185.1 Methanobrevibacter sp.
ATAAATCACTTCCACAGATATGTACAACACTTAGATGATGAAAATATTGAAAAAACATCTAATAAAGTCGAAAATTACTACAGACAAACCAATCCAGAAATAATTAAGAAATTATACAAGACTAAAAATGGAATTCTAACATTTTTAGACTATCAAATGAAAAATTGGACTGAAAAACATCTAAAAATCAAATAGGCCTATAAAATTTTACAGACTCTAAATTAAAAAAAAATTATAAAAATTTTTTAGCTTCCATAATAAACTCTTCAGATTGAATTAAACATTTAAATGCTTCCTGTTTATCAAAACACAAAATTAGATTAAAAATTTTGCGCCACATCCTCGGATACCAAAAAAAAGAAAAAAAGGAGAAATTGTCCGAAAAACCATTTTTAGACAATTTCCTCATAACATGATTAGGAATGGAAGGTCAACAAAATTGGAGAATGTGGAGGTTCTACTTATGTATGGGATCTCTTGGCCAATGAATGCCTCTTCCCCAACTAATACGGATCCAACAAATCCTCCCATTGCACCTGATAGCGCAGATCCTCCTATTACAAACAGACATGTTTTCAATCTATCATAATTGACATCATACTTAGCTGAAATGATTTCAACAGCAGTAAATGTACCTATGGCTGCGCCTGCTGCACATCCTACAGCTATACCTACTAGTGGATTAGCAGTAATAACACCCGCAAGAAAACCAATGGCAAATGAACCTGCAATGGACGCAATAGTCATCCAAGTGGATGTTGATGCAGACATGCTTTTAGCAAAATAAACAATTGAATCATCATTATTATCTTCAGTAATGTTTACTTTGTCAATCATTACAACTCCACCATCACCTACGCACACATTGTCTCCTTTTCCATATGCAGTGTTTTCTTCGAATGTACAGTTGTTTAATTCCAAATAACCTTGGTTGAAGATTGCACCACCGTTTTTCGCATAATTATTTGTGAAACTGCAGTTGTTACAGATTACCACACCAGTGTTTAGCATTGCTGCACCCCAATCTCTATCAGCAATATAATTCATACGGTTATTGTTGAATTTGACATTGTTTAAGAAACAAGTACCCTTTAAACATTTAACAGCAGTATTGAAATTAACAATAGTCAAACCATTGACAACAACTGTGACATTATCTTGATCAATAACAATCCATTTTTTCTCACTACGGTCACCGGCTCCACCAATGATTGTTGAACCATTACCCATGATTGTAATAATATCGAAACCCATATTTTTTACGTTCAATGTAGTGGTGGGAGAAGATATTGATAATTTGTCTGTAAAAATAATTCTCAAACCGTTGGTTAATTTCCGGGCATCTTTGTCTTTGTTGAACCATAAACCGGATGATTTTGTGTTTAGGGTTGATTTATAATCTTCTTGTTTAGAAATATACTTTGTAACGACCTGTGCGACGTCGAATTTGTAGTTTCCATGGATTGCTTTATCGAAAATCTGATTGATGTTAATCACATTGTAAAAATAAAATGATTTGATATAATCAAAAGTTTTGGAATCATGTCTGGAAGGAGTTGTTAATTGATGTGGGACTATGTTCAATTTGGAAGTTTGATGTGCGACTATGTTCAATGTGAAAGTTTTGGATACATTGTTATAGTCAGCATAATAACTGAGAATATCATCAATTTTTATGATACCATTCGTCATAATGGACTTGTATATTAAAGGCATTATATCTATCAAGCAAGATGTACGGGTACTAAAATCACCATAGACATCGACATTATGGCATTTGTAAAAGTAATTGACATCCATACCTATTGATTTCCCATCAATAGTAGGGCGTGAGTTTTCAAAAGTAGCATTTACAAAATAAATGTTTTTGCGGTTGCGGTCAACATATATTGCCTCACCTGAAAGTTGTGATTGGGAACGTACAAATTGACAATTGGAAATTGTATTGTTTGTACCTCCAATGTATATTGCACCACCGACTCTTTTTGCAATGTTATTTTCAAAAAGACATTGGGATATGGTACCATTATTTCCCATCCAAGTGACTGCACCACCGTTTACAGAGAAGCCATTACGAAAAATGCATCCATTAATGACCCCATCATTTCCATACCAACTTATTGGACTATTATATTCATATTGGCAATTTGTAAATTTCAAATTATTGATTGTCACATTGTTTCCCGTAATATTGAATATTGCGAAGTCTTTAGATCCACCTGCATCAATGGTATGACCATTACCATTGATGATGATATTGTCTTGGGAAATAGTAATTATATGATTACTGTCTCCACTTGATATTGTAGGTTTCAAATATTTACTGAGTATATTGCCTATGAATGTTTGGCTTTTTCCGCCAAATTTGTAATCCTTTGTAATGTTATAAACACTGTTGGAGGTAATGTTTTGAATATCTTTATTCAAATCATCATATGTTCCAGGTGCAGCATTTTTAAAATTGGTGTTTGGAGAACTACTGTGAACGTCGACAGCTACTGCACTATTTTCATTAAATATAGTCATATGACTATTGTCCATATTGACTGTTACAGTTGTATTATCACTTGCACATACACAAGAGATGCTCATTAAAATGAATACACATAACAGCATTAAAGATAATTTTTTCTTCATAAAAAATCCCTACTTATATAGTAACTACCATATTATGATTTAATCTACGTACCATATAAGTATTTTCGCAAGTAAGCGCTTACATTAGCTTATTTTTTAATATAACATTATAATTTAAGTATATTTACAAAATTACAGAGCAATACCAGTAGTATTAAAAGATTTCATAAGAAAACACATCATCAATCACTTCCACAGATATGTACAACACTTAGATGATGAAAATATTGAGAAAACATCAAACAAAGTCGAAAATTACTACCGACAAACTAATCCAGAAATAATAAAGAAATTATACAAGACTAAAAATGGAATTCTAACATTTTTAGACTATCAAATGAAAAATTGGACTGAAAAACATCTAAAAATAAAATAGGCCTATAAAATTTTACAGACTCCTTTTTTTAACAAATAATATAAAAATAGCAATATGTATAAAAGGAATTGAAAATAACCTATCCTAACCAGATAGATTAATTCCTTCTATAATAATTCAGGTTATTGAAGTTTTTAGAGGCTATTCGCCTGCTGATTTTAATTCATTGCATAAATCAACAGCTTTTTTAGCCGCTTTTTCCATGGATACTTCAAATGGAATTCCGGCTTCTTCAAGAAGTCTTTGACCTTCTTCTTCATTAGTTCCGGTTAATCTAATAACAATATGTATTTTTCTGTCAGATTGTTCCAAAGCCTTAATTACGCCACGAGCGACATCATCTGCTTTTGTGATTCCGCCCAAAACATTTAAAAATACAACTTTAACAGGATCATAACTCAACACAATATTTAAAGCCTGGTTAATAATCTGTTCTGAGGCCCCACCACCAATATCCAGAAATGTTGCCGGTTCACCACCGTTAAGTTTAATCATATCCATTGCAGTTAACGTTAAACCTGCACCATTACCAATTACGGCAATGTCTCCATCCAATTTAACAAAATCAACTGCTTTTTTCTTATAGTGCAATAAGTTTACTAAATCCTGATGTCTGTATAATGCATCGTTTTCAATTTCAAGTTTTGCATCAGCAGCGATTAATCCATCAGGAGTCATTATCAATGGGTTGATTTCAGCTACCTGACAGTCATATTTATCAAAGACATTATATAATTTCCAAATTACATCACCCATAGGAGCAATTAATTCAGAAGGCACATCCATCTTACGGGCAATTTCACGAGCTTCATAAGGCAAAAATTCAATTAAAGGTTGTGGATAGTATTTAATGATTTTTTCAGGATTTGTTTTTGCGAGATTTTCAATTTCAACTCCACCCTCTTTACTTGCCATAATAAGAGGTCTTCTTTCAGACCTATCAATTGAAATACTTAAGAAATATTCCTGTTGAATATCTGCTTTTTCTTCGATCAATAAGTGTTTTACTTTTTCACTCTTAATTTCCATACCTAAAATTTCATCAGCAACTTTTAAAGCTTCACCAGGATTATCTGCAAATTTTACACCACCTGCTTTACCTCTTCCACCAGTCAATACCTGTGCCTTTAATACAACTGGAACCCCCATTTCAGAACAGACCGCCATTGCCTCTTCAGGGGAGTATGCCACATGACCTTCTAGAATCTTAATTCCTTCTTGACTAAAAACTTTTTTTGCTTGATTTTCAAAAAACTTCATATTATACACCTAAATTAAGTTATATCCTGCATTAAATGCATTAATATTCTTTTCTTCAGTCCCTGCCGGAACACTATCTTTAATTGCTTCAATAGCCGCATTTTCAGATATGACGCCAGTAATTTTTGTAATAGCACCAACCATTACAATATTTGCAACGATTTTAAGACCAATTTCATCGTTAGCAGTTTTTGTAGCGGGAGCTTCATAAACCTTAATATTATGCTGGTCTATGAACTCACGCACATCTTCAATATCAGTAGTTCCCGGATCGACAATTAAAGTACCTTCATCTTTTAAATCAACAATATATTTAACTAAAGCCTCATTAGACATAGCAACAAATATATCCGGACTTTCCACTTTAGGATAATCAATTATACTATCGCTAACTACTACTTCACATTTAGAAGCCCCTCCACGAGCTTCAGGACCATAAGATTGAGTTTGAACGGCTTCATTATTATCAAAAATACTTGCGGCCTTACCTAAAATAATTCCTGCAAGAATTACTCCCTGACCTCCAAATCCACCAATTCTAATTTCGGTTCTCATTATAACTCCTCTTCATATGCTGAATTGATTAAAGTTTTTTTACCAAATTTCTCTTCACTAATTCTTTCAATATTTTCAGTGAATTCAGGTTTTTGTGAATTAGCAAATTCTCCAACAACGATTTTTCCTTCCAAATCTTTTTTCCTCATCCTATCAGCAGCAGATTTAAATACAGTATTCATTTTTAAAGTTACTGCCATAGCTGTCGGAGTTCTAAGTTTATTTTTACGACCATAATAAGTTGGACATTGAGTTACAACCTCAATAAATGAAAAACCAGGGTTTTTTAAACCATCCTTAATAGCTGAAACCAAATTTTCGATTTGGATTGTAGTCCATCTTGCAGAATATGTTGCACCTGCAGCGGCTACGAGTTCAGCCAGATTAAATGGAGCATCCATATTTCCATAAGGAGCAGTAGTTCCAAAACTGCCTTTAGGAGAAGTAGGACTGATTTGACCACCAGTCATTCCATAAATGTTATTATTAATACAGATGACAGTCAGATTAATGTTTCTTCTGGCCGCATGAATTAAATGGTTGCCTCCTATTGATGCACAGTCACCATCACCAGTGAAAACTACAACATCCAAATCCTTATTTGCAGTTTTTAATCCGGTAGCAAAGCTTAATGCCCTACCGTGTGTAGTGTGCAAGGAATCACAATTCATATAACCCGGAATTCTTGAAGAGCATCCTATACCAGAAACCATTGCAATATTATCAAAGTCCATTTCTGCCTTTTCCATCCCTGCCAAAAAAGCACTCATGATAGTTCCATTTCCACATCCTGGACAGAATATATGAGGTAATCTATCTTCTCTCATATATGGAGTAAATCTATTTTCCTCTGACATTTAATTTCCCCCTATTTCATTAATTTTAGACAATATTTCATCTGGAGTCGGCATTGTTCCTCCAATTTGACCTATGAGATGAACATTAGCATCCCTTCTTAAAACACGGTCAACCTCATAAAACATTTGACCTAAGTTCAATTCTACAACAAGAACACTTGATGCACTTTTAGTCAATTCCTTAACCTGATCTTCAGGGAAAGGCCATGGAGTATCAATTTTAATGTATCCTACCTTTTTGCCTTCAGCCCTAGCTTTTTCAACAGCTTCAGAAACAGATCTCACAGGAGCCCCATATGATACAAGAACAGTTTCTGCATCTTCACAGTATTTTGATTGTACTGAACAAATCTTATCACGATTATTTAATATTTTATCACATAATCTTTGAACCAAATCATCATGAACGTCTGTATCGTCAGTACTTGGATAACCTCTCTCATCATGAGTAAGACCAGTAACGTGAATGTTAAATCCTTGACCAAATGAAGGCATTGGATTTGTACCGTTTTCAACATTCTTAAAATGCAAATGATTTTCTTTGCCTTCAGGCATTTGTCTTGCAACTATTTCAATATCATCATCAATGACAATTTTTTCTCTCATATGCCCAATAATTTCATCAGCCATTACAAATACGGGTGTTCTGAATTGTTCTGATAAATTAAACGCCTTAACTGTGAAATCAAAGAATTCCTGAACACTTGATGGAGATAAAGTTATTGGTTCATAATCCCCATGGGACCCCCAACGAGCCTGCATCATGTCTCCCTGTGCAGCCCTTGTTGGCTGGCCTGTTGATGGTGAACCCCTTTGAACGTTGACAATAACAATAGGAGTCTCTGTAATGAATGCATAACCTATATTTTCCTGCATTAAAGAAAAACCTGGACCAGATGTTGCAGTCATTGACTTTGTTCCTCCCCAGGACCCTCCAATAATTGCTCCTGCAGATGCGATTTCATCTTCCATTTGAACAAAAGAACCTCCTACTTTTGGAAGTTCGCGAGACAAAGTTTCTGCAACTTCAGTGGATGGAGTAATAGGATAACCAGCAAAAAATCTACAACCTGCTTTTAGTGCACCTTTTGCACAAGCTTCATTTCCTTGAATAAATAATTCTTCTGACATTTTAACACCTATTTCTTCCCATTAGTAAATTTAGGATTGAAAGAATTACCTTCTTTTCCAACCCACCAGTTTTTATCAATATCAACTGTAATAGCTTGATCGGGACAAATTACTTCACAAACACCACAGCTGGTGCACCTATCTTCAAACTTGACATAAGGAAGTAAAACTCCTTTCTTATTAGCTTCAGAAGATATTGCATAGACATTTTTATAGCACATAAATAGGCAAAGGTGGCAACCTTTGCATAAATCCTCATTAATTATAATCAAATTTACAATCTCCTAAACAAATCATTAAACTATAATATGTACTATATTTGTTTTCAAACATTTAAATAACTTATTGAAAATTTAATATTTTTATAAAAATGAAATATAATATTTACAAAAAAAACCCTAAAAAAAGAAAAAGAAGAGAAGTGGGTAACTTCTCTTATGCAGTGACTTTTACAGTGTTTGCAATGATTGAACCATTATAACTTGAAGTTATAATATATTCACCAGGCATTAAGTTAATGTTTAATTTTGCCGTACCTGAACTGTCAGTTACTCTGTTGTAGAATACACCGTTAATGTTAAAAGTTACAGATTGTTCAGCGTAAGGTTTTCCTTGACCGTCAACCAAAGTTGCCTTAAATTGAGTTCCGTCACGATATTTCATAATAATATTAGTAGCATTCAAAATAGGCAATACTTTGATGTTGTTGGACACAATGGAACCTTGGTATTCAGCAGTTATGACATAGTCACCAGGCTGCAAGTTAATGTTGATTTTAGCGATACCTGATGCATTAGTTTGTCTTTCGTAGACAACACCATTGATGTTGAATCTGACAGTTTCACCAGCTCCAACAGGTTTACCATCATCACCTAAAACTTTAACTGTGTATTGAGATGCATTTCTGTAATATTTAGTAAGATCTGCATTTTCAGTGATTCTAGACAATACAGTAATGTTATTAGCAGTACTCTCACCAGTAACTACGTTTATTGCAGTGACTACATATTCACCAGCACCCAAGTTAATATTCAATTTTGCTAAACCTTTATCACCAGTAACATTACGGTCATATATTATACCATTGACGTTAAATCGGACAGTTTCACCCTCTTTAAGGTAATTACCTTCGCCGTCAAGGAAAGTAGCCCAATACTGAGTTCCGTTTCTGTACATTTTAGTAATGTCAGTACCGTTAACAGTAGGTAAAACAGTAACTGTTGCATTAACAGTAGTGTCATTGTAGGTAACAACAACCGGATATTCATTGGAGTTCAAGTTAATAGCAATAGATGCCTGACCTTTATCATTAGTAGTTCTGTTATAGTCTACACCATTAATATTAATTGTTACGGTAGCATTAACAATAGGCTTACCTTTACCATCAGTCAGATTTGCAACAAATCTTTCTGGACCGTGGAAGTATTTAATCAGATTCTCAGCACTCAAGACGAAATCAGTTTCAATTAAAATAGGATAAACAACTTCAAATCCAGCGTATTTATCATTTCCACCATATATTATAGTTGCATTGTAATCGCCAGCAGGAACATCACTTAAATCAAAGCTTGCAACACCATAGTTAATAGGTGCAACAAGAGTTTCCTCACCAACAAGCAATGTTGCATTACCTGTAGCATCTTCAGGAAACGCAACGTTTAAAGTAGTATCATTTAAAGTGATTACAATATCATATGGAACTTTAGATACGGTTACAGTAATTGTAGCATTGGAAGGCAAGTACTTGTCATTACCTCTGAAACTGACAGTAACAGTAGCGCTACCTTGACCAACAGCAGTAACAACACCTTTACCATTTACAAGAATAACACTATCATCACTGACTTTGAAAGATAACTTACCCGCATTGGAAGGCATCAAACTGACAACAGGATCAGCCACATCATCAACTTTCATGTCCAAAGTATCATTTTGAATGAGGATTTCAGTAGGTATTCTACTTACAGTAACTGTAATAACTGTTGAATTAAGTGCATAAGTTTCATTATCACCAACGTTAATAGTAATATATGCAGTACCCTCTTTTATTGGAGTAACTAAACCATTATCGTTAACTTCAACAACTCCGGAATCATCAGGAACAAAAGTAACATTCAAACCTTCAGGATCAGTAGTATA
>NZ_JAZTXC010000136.1:0-3783 GCF_045636185.1 Methanobrevibacter sp.
ACCATGTTAGTTAACATACCAGCAGTTACATAGGAACCTTCCCTTCCAGGGTAAGATCCAGCTGGACTGGAGTAAGGATCTAATGATGCCATTAATTCATCTGCAGCTGCGCTTACTTTATCTACAGCTTCATCAACTTCATCCATAGATAGGAGAACAACTCCTGAACCTAAAGATGATCCGAGAACCCCAGTGACAGGGTCATATGCGAAATTCATTTCAGGTACGATTTGTACCATAGGTAACATTTGAGCCATATATAATTCCTCCTATTCTTCTACTTTAGGCCATAAACCAGCCCATCTTGTTGATGCTGCATCATTACATGAAGCTTGAACGAAAGCTCTGAATGAGAAAATCCAACCTACTAAACCGACTATTAATACAATAGCCCATCCAATTCCACCAGTAATTGAGGATAAGATACCTACAATAGCCATGGATAAGAATGCAGTTGAAGCAGCACATTTTAAAGTTCTTACTTGATCTTCGTTAGGTCCTAAACATGCGTTGAATGGGTGTTGGATAGCCATAGTACACATAATAAATAATACAGCAATATAACCACTAGCAACAACACTTTCGTAAATTGCCATCATTTCGTAACTACCTGCAATAGCAACGGAAAATCCTAAGATTGATAAAGCAGCAGCACCAGCAATTTCGATAGTACATTGGAGCATAATAGGGATTTTCATACCAACAATTTTAGTTGCAACAATAGCAATAATAGCACCAATAATAACAGCAAATACTAAAGCCGCAATAGGGCCAAGAATGTTCATTTTAAGAATAGCTGCTAAACTAATACCTGCTAATGATGAGATAACACCTACGGATAATGACATATAACCGATAGATGGAACACCAGTACCTAAACCATAACTTGCTACTCTACGAATAGCATCTGCTCCCCATATAATTGCAAGAACTGCACCGATACCAGCAATAACTGAACCTAAAACTTCTCCTAAAAAGCCTGAAATATATATACAAAGTAATCCACCGACGATACCCATGATTAAAAGGTGAGTTGAACTTACTGCACCAGCAGCTGCACCGTCAGCACTTCCACCAGCAGACATTTTATATACCTCCAGTTAAAATAATACAGAAAATTCCAAGCACTACAGATGCAATAGCACATGCGAGTGCTCCAGTACCAATTCTTTTGAATTTAGGGTCGTGCATACCTTCAATAGTACCACCAATGTTATATGAAGCAATAACAGAGTTAACAAAGAAGACACCAACACCTAAAATTGCAGCTAAACCAATACTAACAGCAGGATCAGAAATAAAAGTACTTTCTTTAACAGCAGTGTTAATACCGTAGAAGACTAATCCTCCACCGAGACCACCGAGAAGTCCACCAATAAGACCACTTATGTATGAAGTAGTAGGTACACCGTGACCTTCGGTACCAGGAGTTTTATAAGCTTCTTGGTTACGTTTGGTAATCCAGTCAACAGGTACTTTAGATGCAGCAGGAACAATACCTACACCGAAGATGTAAATTAAGTTAGCTATGAGCATGGTAATACCCATCATTATCATAGCACCCAATGCACCACTTATACCAATTATATACACTGGCTGATCCGCCATAGCTGCAGCAGTAATAAGACCAGTTAAACCTGCACCAGCAGCTAACATAGCTGTACCGGTACCTACACCAGTAGCAGTTGCCATAGCTGCAGGAGCTCCTCCTACAGGAATGAAGTGCACACCAGCACCAATCATAATACCGCCTATTGCGATGAATAAAATTAAACTAATTGGATCCATAATCGAAACCTCCTTATTCTTCGTCATATGGTCCGTATTTATTTCTTGCAAATACTTCTAATCTGTCATTCATGATAATTAATAAAATGACAATTATAATACCTACAATAATACCGCCAGTAATTCCAAATACTACTGTATTCCAAAAACTAAAGAATACAACGAGACCGAAACAGAAACCAGTTAATGGTCCACCGAATTTAGCACAGAAGTTTACAACATCCATAGAGTTTTTAGCACCTAATGGAGCTTTAGTAACGATATCCCCTTGAATAGCTACAGGAGTACCTCCACCAAATTCAAATTTCTGATATTCACTTTCTGCACCGTAGTGTACATCCCCAGTTGAAGAACCGATAGCTCCTAAAGCAATACCCCAGAGCATAGCTAAAAGAGGTAATGGGAATACGTGTAATGGGCCAGAAGTACCTAATGGAATAGTCATTAAATATGAAATTCCAACAATACAAAAACTAGTTATAAATCCGTGACCTGCGATAGGTCCTAAAGATTGAGTTAACACATCCATAAACAATGGTTGTTCGAATTGAGATTGACCAACAATCCTACCCATGTGGGATGTAACTGTATAAATAGAGTGAACACATGCAGCAACAGCAGCACCAATTGCGATAGCGATTACTGGGAATCCAGGAATCAAACCAAACATAGTAATTAATATATATGCAACAGCACCAGCTATTCCACACCAAACACCATAAGCGACCGGTTCACCAGAAGCCGCTTTGTTTATCATACGGTGTAAATGTCCCATTTGTGGAGCAAGTTGAACTTGTGAGTTAGGGTTACTTTGAGAACCGATATCAGATTCTAAGTCCTCTGCAGCCCCACCGATAGTTGCAACAGCACCCATCAATGCAACAACACCTAATGTTATAGGGTCCATAATTTTTTTCCTCCATATTTTTTATTAAATTGATCATTTAATAAACATGAAATAAAATTTGATTTTTGTTCCATACAAAAATCCAAATCAAGCAATAATTATCAAGAATTATTACTTACTATAACTTTTGTTAATAATGTTAATATAAATCTTTTGATAATTTTCAAGCAAACTTGATTTGTATATATTATTTTAAATTACTGTTTATATAAATCTTTTGATTTTTTTCAAGTAAACTTGATTTTATAAAGTGGTGGGATAGGTGATAAAATCACCTATCACCGTGTTTATCTATCTATTTTGCTGGAGTAATAGCAGTTCTTTCACCAGCAGGTTCGAATTCTCTTAATGCACCTTTAGCAAATTCTTCACGTACTTTACTGAAGTCAAAGACTAAGTTTTTGTCAGCAAATGCGATTTTTACTAATGGGTTGAAAGCCCAAGCGTCTCCACGAGCGGAGTGAGGTGCTTGTGCGATACCAGCGTATTCACCTTGGTGACCTACGTTCATTGCGTAGTTAGGATAGTTTGGTCCTCTCATTTCGAGTGGTAATCCTTCATCGTTTCTGATGGAGAATACGTTAGCTGCACCACATTGATCTTGTAAATCGAAACCGTAGAATCCTAATCTGGAATGTTGTTCTTTGTGTAAGTACATAGCTAAGTACCATGCGCTTAAACCAGTTTGTGCATTTCCAGTAGCAAATGCGGTAGAAGCACCTGCAGCTGCGGAAATAACGGAAGCTCTTTGAGATCCACCGAAGTGAGTTTCGAGTAAAGCTGGGTATTCTTCGTATTGTTCTAATGCGTAGAATGCTACTTCAGTACCTACATCAAGAACAGTGTCCATGTTGTTAGGTGCTGCGCATAAGTCTCCGTATTTGTCTTCGACGTAGTCTTTACCGTAGTAGGTGAAGTCGTCTAAAACGTTATCGGTGTATGCAGCTGTAGCATATTGAGTGAATCCTACACCACCAGACATGTAAGAACCTAACCAGATTTGGTCGTATAAAGCAGCACCTAAAGCTACTACTTCTAAGGTTGATCTTACAGGGTCGTCTGGGTATGCTCTGGAACCTTGACAGATA
>NZ_JAZTXC010000137.1:0-2804 GCF_045636185.1 Methanobrevibacter sp.
AATTTGAATCTATGGAAGTAGATAATGAATCTGAAAACGTAGATGAGTTAATTAGTGAGTTAAGTATTGATATTATTCAAAAAGGCAATTCTTATATTCTATATCTCCAATATTCGTCTAAATATTCTGAAGATGTGATGAATAGATTTGCTGAGTCTTATAAATCTATATTATCTCAAATAATCTGTGTTGATAAGTTAGGTGAAATCAATTATGTTTCTGATTCTGATTTGGAACTTTTAGATACATATAATCAAACTGAACATGCATTGAAATATAATGATATTCTGGATGCATTCAATGATAATCTCATGAAATATCCTGATAATAAACTTGTTTTGTATAATGATGCTGTTTACAGCTATGCCGAGAGCGTTTTTATTGCAGATAAGATTGCTAAAAAACTTGCCGATCTTGGTGTTGAATTTCAGGATAATGTTGCATTTTTAGTTAATCGGAGTGAATTATATTTATTTATTGTATTGGCTATTTTGTCTATGGGTGCAGTTTATGTACCTCTTGATACTAATCTTCCGGATGAACGGATAGATTTTATACTGGAAGATACGGATTCCAAGGTTCTCATTGTTAGTGATGAAACCTATGAATATGCCCAAAATATGGATAATAATCATGTTCTTTTGAATGTGTCAGATATTGTTAGAAAAGAAACTGGCACTTTATCCAGTTTGCCTGTTAATTATGGTGATTTGGCTTGTATTTTATATACTTCAGGGACCACTGGTGTTCCAAAGGGTGTTAAAATTACTAGAAAATCCCTTCTTAATGTGGCTGAATGGTATGTTGATGAATACGGTTTCGGTAAGGATGATGTTTATGGAATGTTTTCATCAATAGGTTTTGATGTGGCCAGTTTTAATATTACTGTAGTCATGCTTGCCGGTGCCTGTTTGGCAATTGTTCCTGAGGACTGCAAATCAGATATGGCTAAACTAAATGAGTATTATATCCAACATGGCGTTAATCATGCATGGATTACCACTTCCGTAGGTAAATTATTCATGAATAGTGTAGATATTACCTCTCTGGATATACTGATTTGTGGTGGTGAAAAACTTGGCGAATTTGAAAGTCCAAAAGATTATACCTTAATTGATGTTTGTGGTCCTACTGAAGCATTTGAGCATGTTTATTCGATTAAAAATTCCGATAAAATGGATTCCTCATCAATCGGTTATTTGAATTATAATACTAAAGCATATCTTTTGGATGATGAATTCAGACGTGTTCCTGTAGGGGCTGTTGGTGAACTGTATCTGGCAGGTTATCAATTGGCTGAAGGTTATCTGAATCGTGATGAAAAGACAAAAGAGGCATTTTTAGAAAATCCTTTCGATGATGATGAAGAGTATAATGTATTGTATCGTACCGGTGATATGGGACGTATGCTTCCTGACGGATCATTTGCAATCGTAGGCCGTCGTGACAGTCAGGTTAAGGTTAGAGGAAACCGTGTTGAATTATCAGAAATCGAATCAATAATACGAAAAATGGATGGAATTGCGGACGTTACGGTCCAAACAATCAAGACACATGGTACAAATGAAATTGTTGTATATGCTGTCAGTGATATGGATGAAAATTTATTAGATAAATCCATTCGTGATTATGTGGCTGAGCATAAACCTGCTTATATGGTGCCTTCATATGTTATTAAATTAGATAAAATTCCTTTAAATGTAAATGGTAAAGTTGACCGTCGTGCATTGCCTGATGTTGATTTAGATAGTTTGCGTGTTGAATATGTTGCTGCAACTAATGAAACAGAACAAATTATTGTTGAAGCTTTTGAAAAAGTATTTAATCAGGAAAAAATTGGTATCTATGATGACTTTGTTCGTCTGGGTGGAGATTCCATAACTGCGATTAAGATAACCTCTATCTTGTCAAAATATGATATTAATGTTAATGCACATATTATATTTGAGAATAAAACTCCTTATCAAATTGCAAAATTCATTGATAAAGACCAGGCAGAATATGGATTCTATCTGGCCAAAGAAGGTACTTCAGATCAAAACATGTTCATATTGCCTCCACAAGGTGGAATTTCCTTGGTATTTTCACAATTGCTTGACAATCTTGAATTTGAAGGTAATGTTTACCTTATTGATGACTTTAAATTGGATTTAACAATCGATGAAGTGAGAAATACTGACTATAATATGACCTTTGAAAAATACTGGGATGCAATCAAAGACATCTTTTTGGATGGAGACATTATAGCCGGATATTCATTAGGCTGTCTTTACTCAATGCTGATTGTCGAAAAATTGGAAAAATACAGGAAAATAGAAAAATGTATCTTAATTGATGGTCCATTAGACTTCTACAATGATGAAGTTCTAGAAAAAGAAGGTGAATTAAATATTATTAATCAACTACATGAATTAGGTCTTGGTGCTGATGAGTTAGAACCGGAAGACCATGACGAGTTAATTGACAAGATAGTTGAAATATCCCGGGTAAATCTGGTATGGGATTTCCCAGCTGCAAAAATCAATGATACTCCAGTAATTTATCTTGCAACTACCCATGAACTTGAAGGTAAATTGGAAAATATCGCAAGAAATGGAGAATTTATCTTCATTGAAGGCACTGATCATTTATCAGTTATTGGACCTGATGTTAAAAAGATTGTAAAATATTTTAAATAAGTCCTCAACTAATTTTAGTTGAGGCATTTAATTTTTATGCAAATGTATTTTTTTCTTCCAGGTAAAAGCAGAAACAATTAGAACTAACTGACTTTTTAATTAGATAGTTCAAAAAAATCATGAAAA
>NZ_JAZTXC010000138.1:0-1560 GCF_045636185.1 Methanobrevibacter sp.
TTAAGAGATTTCTAATAAATTCAAAATTAAAACTAAAAAAAATAAAAAATTAATAATTAATTAAAAATTAATCATCAATCTTATTTTTTGTCAGTTACTTTAAGACATAAACCAGCTGCTACGGTTTGACCCATATCTCTGATAGCGAATCTTCCCATTGGAGGGATGTTTGCAGCTTCTTCCATAACCATAGGTTTGGTTGGTTTAATTTGTACAATAGCTGCGTCACCAGTTTTAATGAAGTCAGGTTTGGTAGCTTCAGGTTGACCGGTAGCAGGGTCGAGTTTAGAAGTTAAGTCTAAGAAAGTACATGCAGTTTGTGAGGTGTGACAGTGGAATACAGGGGTGTATCCAACGGTAATTACACCAGGGTGTTGTAATACTACAACTTGTGCAGTAAATTCTTTAGCTACGGTAGGAGCGTCAGTAGTGTGTCCAGCTACGTCTCCTCTTCTGATATCGTTTTTACCTACACCTCTTACGTTGAATCCGATGTTGTCACCAGGTTCAGCTTCAGGGAAAGTTTCGTGGTGCATTTCGATAGATTTTACTTCACCAGATACTCCAGCAGGTTCAAAGATAACGTTGTCTCCTTGTTTCATGATACCAGTTTCTACTCTTCCTACAGGTACAGTACCTACACCAGTAATGGAGTATACGTCTTGAATAGGAATTCTTAATGGTAAGTCTACAGGTTTTTCAGGTGGTACTAATTTGTCTAATTCATCCATTAAAGGACTACCTTTGTACCAGGACATGTTGTCGGAGAGCTCTTTGATGTTGTCTCCTTCAAATGCAGACATAGGGATGAAAGGAGTGGTTGCTGGGTCTCTACCAATGGATCTGAGTAAGTCAGATACTTCGCCTTTTACTTCGTTGAATCTGTCTTCACTGTAATCTACCATATCCATTTTGTTTACAGCAATGATTAATTGTTTAATACCTAAAGTCATGGATAAGAACATGTGTTCTTTGGTTTGTGGCATTACACCGTCGTTAGCAGCTACTACTAATACAGCTGCGTCAGCTTGGGATGCACCAGTAATCATGTTTTTAACGAAGTCTCTGTGTCCAGGACAGTCTACTACAGTGTAGTCGTATTTGTTGGTGGAGAATTTTTGGTGAGCTAAGTCAATGGTTACTCCTCTTTCTCTTTCTTCACCTAATTTGTCCATAACAAATCTGAATTTGTCTTCACCTTCATCTAATTGTTGTTCAGCGATTGCACCAGCTTTTAATAATAAGTGTCCTACTAAAGTGGATTTACCGTGGTCAACGTGTCCAATAAATGCTAAATTTAAATGTTCTTTTTCTTTTGCCATTATAAAAACCTCTTTTTATAAATTGTATATAAGTTAAGTATATAATTAAGTATAAGTTATTTGTTAAGTTATTTATATTGTTGAATATTTTTGAAATACTTATGAATTAATAATCAATAAATGTTATCAAAGATATATCAACGGATTTATTCTATAACTTACATGTAAAAATTACATGGTAACAATTACATGCAATATAAAATAAATCACATGTAATATAAGAATACTCAACTATATG
>NZ_JAZTXC010000139.1:0-15314 GCF_045636185.1 Methanobrevibacter sp.
AAAAAATAGGTAAATTTATTAATTCATCATACCACATATTTAACCATATAATTATCAAAGTTACAATTATTTTTAATATTTGTTATATAATTTTCAAATAGGTGATTTAATGAAATCTGAAAGTATTAAATTCAAATTGGATAATATTTACAACTTATCCAATAATTCAAATTCATCCACAGAAAATATTGAAAATGATTATTTATCTCCACAGGAGTTAGAAAAAGAAGCTGATTACTGGAAAAATTATCTTTCAGATATTGAAAACTATGTCATATTTCACAATATCAAATCAGAGGATTATAAAAGTATAAAAATTCAATTAAAAAACGAAAAAAACATTGATTTTTTAAAAAAACATTCCATTTCCCAATTTGAGTTTATAACTGCAATATTTTCACTATATTTATCCAGAATTGACAGAACAGAAGGGTGCCTTTTAAAAACAATAATTTCAGACGATTTATCTTATAAAAATACCCTATTAAAAATCAAATATACTAAAGACACAACATTTATTGATTATTTAAACAAAGTAAAAGAAGTCCTGAATGATGCTGCCAAACATACTAAAATTGATATTGACAAATATGTTGAAGACATACTATCCTATTATTCCATTTATGATTTTGGCGATATGGCAGATATCAGCATTTTAACAGGCAGAGATTCTGCCCTAACGTTGAACATGTACGCCGATTCACTGGATCTTGTTTATAACTGCGATTTGTTTTCAGACATTTACATGAAACACATGGCAGCCAATATTGAATCTTTAATAGCTAATGTGGTAAAGGATTCCGGCCAACATATAAATGAGATAAACATTCTTTCCAGTGATGAGGTCTCATTACTTTCCAAGTACAGCAAAGGAAAGACATTTGAGGTCGATGAAGATAAAACATTATCAAGAGCATTTCGTGAAAATGCAATAGCCAGACCCGAATCAGTTGCAGTTGATGATGGGGTTAATAAAATAACCTACGGCGAACTGGAATACTCAAGCAATTCCATTGCTCATGATTTAAAAAATAATTACAATCTCGGTTTGGGAAGCCACGTTGCTTTGATGCTTCCCCGCAATTATCATTATCCCGAATTGATTTTGGCACTGAATAAAATTGGATCCTGCTTTATTCCAATTGACAGTTCATATCCAGATAAACGCATTGAACACATGCTGGATATCAGTGAAGCAGAATGCATCATTACAACTAAAGAACTTGGAAAATCCCGTGATTTTAAAATCACCACAATCTGCATTGAAGATTTAAGCAATGACAAGGATGTTGAACTGGATATTGTAGGCAATGGTGATGATTTATTAACAATCATGTTTACTTCAGGAACATCCGGCCTTCCCAAAGGAGTACCTTTTTCAAACAAACAATGTATATGGTCTTCTTTTTCCTTTAAACATGTTTTTAATTTGACACATGACGATGTTTTAGGATGTTATCTCAGTTTCAGTTTCATTGCATCAGTTGTAATCAATGCTTCATTAGTATTGGGAGTCTGTATAAGAATATTCAATGAAAAAGAACAAAAAGACAGCTTATTGCTGATTAAAGAACTTAAAGAAAATCCCATTAATAGTTTAATCTTACCTCCAAGCCTTGGTATTCCAATCATTGAAAATGAAGATTTAAAACTGGATTATCTTGTTTTGGCAGGTGCAAAATTAAACAAACTAATCGAAAAAGAAAGGCACACAAAAATAGTTAATTTTTATGGAACAACAGAAATCGTATTTGCCATTACCAAAATTTATGATTTGAAGGATATTCAAAGCAATAATGTGCCTATAGGAAGGCCGATTACAAATACATGGGTTTATATTTTAGATAAAGATGGAAATCAGATGCCATTAAATGTTCCTGGAGAAATTTGTGTTTCAAGCAGACATATAAGCCATGGATACTACAATAATCCTGAAATGACAAATGAAGTCTTTGTTGATAACCCCCATTGCACATGCCAGGCAAATGAAAGAATGTATCGAACAGGAGATATAGGATTTTATAATTATGACGGTGAAATCGAAATTATCGGACGTGAAGATGACCAGTTATCAGTTAGGGGTTTTCGTATTGAATCTGATGAAATTTTAAGCATAATGAAACAATACGACGAAATTTGCGATATTTATCTTGATGTTGACTATGATAATCTTATAGCATACTACACAGTCAATGACGCATTTGATATTGATACGGTTAAAGAGAAACTGAAAGCTGAATTGCCAAATTATATGATTCCTTCACTTTTTATTGAATTAACAGAAATTCCATTAAATCCAAATGGTAAAATAGACAAATTTTCACTTAAGGAAAATAATGTTGAAATCATTATCGGCGACGATGTAATGAATGTTGTGGCAAATGCTTTCAAAAAAGTTTTACACAGAGATTATGTTTTAATAGATGACGATTTCGTCGCATTGGGAGGAAATTCACTCTCTGCAATGAACCTGCAGATTCTATTGAAGGAAAAATTGGGCGTTGATATATATTCCCGAGACATAATGGAGTTAAGAACACCGGTCAACATTACCAACCACATCAAATATAATCTTGATGCTGACTCATCAGCTGACATCGATTACAGCTTTGATGACTATTGTCCATTATCCGAGTCCCAGCTGAACGTTTATCTGGATGAAATGGTTAACGACATGGGCACTGCTTACAACAATCCGTTCATGATTGAATTCAATAAGCATTATTCCGGTGATGAAATCAGAAAAGCTATTGAAAAATTAGCGGATGCATATCCGGTTTTATCTGCCAGAGTAATACAGAATAATGAAATTTTATCATTTAGTTTTGATGCAAAACCGCAAATCATCAATCAATTTGAAAATGATATTGTATCTTTTGTTCAGCCCTTTGAACTGGAAAAATCCTTATCCAGATTCATGATAGTGGAAAATGATAAAACAAATTGTCTGTGTGTTGATTTTCATCATTTAATCGTTGACGGAAGTTCTTCAAACATCATATTCAATAGCTTGATATCAATTCTTGAAGGCAATGACGTTGATTTTATTGACAATGGTATTTTAAGGCAAATTTCATTTGAAGAACATATTGATTCCGATTATATGAAAAATGCTCATGAATTCTTTGATTTGATGTTGAGTGATGTTGATGAAACATATGAATTATTGCCGTGTGTAAAAACTGATAATGAGAATGATTTCAAGTATAATGAGACTTTCAACATTGACAATGACAAACTGAACTCTTTTATCAATAATCATTCCATTACTCCAAACCAGTTTTTCTCAAGCGTTTTTGCCTACACATTATCAAGATTTACTGGCTTTTCTAAAGTTTTATTCAATCTTATTGATGACGGCAGAGGCCATATTGATTTATCCAAGTCCGCAGGAATGTTTGTTCGAACATTGCCATTACTTATCGACTGTAAAAATCAAAAAATCGATTCTTTTTTAGATTATTCAAGTAATCTGATTAACTCAGTCATGAAATATGATTTATATCCTTTCAGGATTCTTGCCGGAGAATATGATTTAAACTCAAACATCATATTTCAATATTCCCATGACCTTTTTTACAGTTTAATAAATGAAGAAAAACTGAATTATAAAGTCAGTGAGTTAAAGCATGACGTAATAGGTGATTTGTCATTTTATATCTTCAATGTGGAAAAGGACAAATTGGGAATCCAGATTTTATATAGTGAAAAATTCTCAAAAGACTTTATCGAGCATTTTGCAGAGTCCTATAAATTGATTTTAAAAGAGATAATGGATGCAGATGTTTTATCAGACATCAACTACACTCCAAAATCCGATTTGGATATTTTAAATAGCTATAATCAGACTGAAAATGATTTAAATTATCTTGATGTTTTGGATGCATTCAACAATAATCTGGCTAAATATCCAGACAATACACTTGTATCCTTCAAGGACAAATCATATTCATACAGCGAGGGAGCATTTATTGCAGATAAACTGGCCAAAAGATTAATCGAATTAGGAGTTAATTTACAAGATGCTGTTTCCTTTTTAGTTGAGCGTTCTGAATTATATATGTTTTGTACAATGGGGATTTTATCCATAGGTTGTATCTATGTTCCTTTAGACGATAATTTACCTGATGAACGCATTAAATTCATGTTAAAGGATAGCGGCACCAGTGTTGTTATTGTCAGCGACGAAACTCTTGAACGTGTACAGGATTTAACTGATGAACAAGCCATTCTTTTAAATATTTCAGATATTGTCAATGGTGATATTGCTATATTAGATGAATTACCTGTTGTTTATGGTGATTTAGCTTCTATTTTATACACTAGTGGTACTACTGGTGTTCCAAAAGGTGTTAAAATCACTAGAAAATCTATTTTGAATGTTTCTGAGTCTTATGTTGGGAGATATGAATTTAATAGTAATGATGTTTTTGGTTTGTTCTCTAATATTGGTTTTGATGCATCTAGTTTCATAATGGGTGCTGTTATAGTTAGTGGTGGTTGTCTTTGTGTAGTTCCAGAGGATATTCTTTTGAATATGAATAAAATGAATGAATATTTCATTGAACATGGTGTAACTCATGCATATATCACTACCCAGGTAGGTAAACTTTATATGCAAACTGTTGAGAATGTTGATTTAGATCTTTTACTTGTTGCTGGTGAAAAATTAGGTGAAGTTAATAGTCCTGAAGATTATTTATTAGTTGATTCATATGGTCCTACTGAAACATTTGCATACGTATCTTCAATTAAGAATTCAGATAAATTAGATTCAAGTTCCATTGGTACATTAAATTATAATATGAAATCTTATGTTTTGGATAGTGAGAGTAGGCGTGTTCCTATTGGTGCTGTTGGTGAGCTGTGTTTAGCAGGATATCAAATTGCTGATGGTTACTTGAATCGTGATGAGGAAACTGCTCATGCATTTATAATCAATCCATTTGATACTGAAGAGTATGGCGTTATGTATCGTACTGGTGATTTAGTGCGCATGTTGCCTGATGGTTCATTGGCTATTTTGGGTCGTTTAGATAGCCAGGTTAAAATTAGGGGAAATCGTGTTGAATTGTCTGAGGTTGAATCTGTAATTCGTGATATTGATTATGTTGAGGATGTTACTGTTCAAACTATTAAAAATGGATATAATTATGAATTAGTGGCTTATATTGTAATTTCCGAGGATATTGATGATAATGAGCTTACAAATAATGTTCAAAGTTATGTTGGTAACTATAAACCGGATTACATGGTTCCTTCATTTGTAATTAAATTGAAAAGTATTCCTTTGAATGTTAATGGTAAAGTGGATAAACAAGCGCTTCCTGATGTTGATTTTGATGTTCTGCAGGTGGAATATGTTGCTCCAAGGAATAAAAAAGAAAGAGATATTGTAAATGCATTTGAAAAAATATTTAACAGAGAAAAAATCAGCATTCATGATGATTTCATTCGTTTGGGAGGAGATTCCTTAATTGCCATTAAGCTGTTGTCTTATCTTGAAGAATATGATGTTACTACCTCAGAAATTTTAAATTTATGTACTCCAGCAGCTATTGCAGAAAATATAAATGACATTACTTTGGATTTAGACATTTATTCTGTAGATGAAGGATGTCCTTTAAATGGAAATCAGGCCAATCTCTTTGCAGACAGCATAATCAATGACAATTTTGACTTCTACCAGATTCCAAATTACATAAATATCCCTAAAAAATACGGCCTTGAAAAGATACTTGAAGCATTGGATAAAATGTTAAAAGTGCATCCGATTTTAAATATGCATTTAAGTGATTATTATGAAATAAGAGAGAAAAAAAGTCTGTATACCAGAATTCAGGACAATATAAATGTATTAAAGGAATTGGGAAATTCAGATAGTGATAAAAACGGGAAGGATGAGATTATAAATATACTTCGAAATAAAGGATGGAATATAAAAAGCATTATTGAAATGATTCCTATTGTGCTGAGACTATTCAAGGGAGAATATCCCTACATGGTGAAAGGGACAAAACCTCCTATTTCCATTGAACACGACTATAATGAAGATACTGTTAAAAATTTCCATGATGAACCTCTTGATTTATATAACTATTTATCCAGATTCAAAATTGTTGAATTGGATGATTCCTACATGTTATTAGCCAAATTTCATCATATTATTTATGACGGAATATCATCAAATGTATTTAAACATGATTTTCAGGTTTTACTTGATGGAGGTCGCGTTGATATTGATGATTCATTTTTAAGATTATCTGCCTTTGATCAGCAGATTAAAGATACAGACAAATATGTCGAAGCGGTTAACTTTTATGATTCAATGCTCAGTGACATTAGGGATGTAAAGGGCCTGATTAAAGATAATTTCTCAGAAGGATTTAGTATTACCACATTTGATTTTGAATTTAACTCTGATGCCATCAAATCATTTTTAAACAAAACAGGACTAAGTGAAAATGCATTATTCACCACCGTTTTTGCCTACACATTATCCAGATTTTCAGCAAGTGATAAAGTCTCATTTTCCATGATTGATAATGGCCGCGACAGATTTAATGATTATGATTCCATAGGATTGTATGCGGGTGTTGTGCCTTTATTGATAGACTGCAAAGACCAAAAAATCAATACATTCCTAGAATATTCATCAGATATTGTTTATAATGTGTTAAAGTATAATTATTATCCTCTTTTTTTAATTTCACAGAGATATGGTTTTGATGTTAATGTAATATTCCAGTATGTGCCTAACTGGATTGGCTATGATGTAATTGATAATGAAAACATTGGAATTTCCTCTTCTGCAGGTACAGGTGAGCTTATCAATGATTTGCTGGGAAGTACGGACAAACTGATTGCCGAATTTATTGTTCAGATGTTAGAAAATGATGAAAATTATAGCTTAATGTTTGTTTATTCAAATGAATATTCCGATAAAATGGTTAAAGATTTTGCAGACACATATAATTTGGTTTTATCAAACATTATTAATGCAAACACCTCATCTAATTTAAGCAGCATCTCAAAAAAAGATTTTAATTAATCAAAACCGAATGCAAATCAATCAATATTTTTCACATGTAATCACTTAAATGCATGGCTTTTTAGGAAGATATTCAATGAATTCGGGCATTTGAAAAAATTAAATTTGAAAATAGAAAAAATATAAAAAAAGAAATTAGAAGTAATCTTTTAGATTACTTACTAAAATAGAAGCTGCAGTCAAATCAGCAGTTGTTCCTGGATTATAACCATTATCATATAAATAATCATCAAATTCAGCAAGTTTTTCGGCAAAATCACTTTCATCCTTAAGTTTAAGCAAATCTTTTGTCATCATGGAGACTTTTAAAGCTGCATCTTCTCCTTCTTCTCTATAAATTAAAGTATCAGGAACCTGAGAAAGAATTGTCAAAAAGGTCATGACACATGCTTCATTCAATGATTTTTCCTTAAGTTCATGATAAGTCGGATAACCGATTTCAAAGACAATAGGCATGTCTGAAGTCATTTCCCTACCCAGCATGTCAAATGAAGCTGAAATCTTTAAAACATCATACATTGTCTGGTTATTTTTTCTTAAATCATCCTTAGCGGAGTCTGAAGTTACGTCATATTCGTCCACTTCACCCATACCTCCAGCAGCTGCTATGTTGATTGCATCATACAATTCACATGCATCATCTACAGTGGTATTTGCCATCAGCTTAACAATGTTTGGACGCAATTCATCAAAGCTGTCACTTATAGCTGCCGCAACCGCAATAGGTGTTGTCATCATCACAATACCCAAATTGGTGTTGTTGTGTATCCATCTGTCGGTTTCTGCTACAGCATCCTTAATGTATTTTCCCAATCTAGGGTTTTCAACATCAACGTCAGTACATGCTTCACGAACAGCATCTCCTATTACTATTCCACTAATTACAAAGTCTTCAAAGACCATATCATCATAATCACGAGTTCTGTGAACATTTCCAGGTTTCGGATATCCGCTGACTTCCAATGCAGAAGCAATCTGGGTTAGTTTTACAATATCATCTACATTCATTCTATCATGTCCTCCAGTAAAACTTTTGGTGCGAAGTTCGTTATAATCAAATCGGCACCAGCTCTTTTAATAGAAAGCAAGCTTTCCATTATTGCCCTTTCAGTCAGATAACCCTTTTCAATAGCTGCCATTATCATTGCATATTCACCGCTAACATTATATGCAACCAGCGGCAGCATAAATTCATCCCTTACTGACCTTACAACATCAAGGTAGGGCAGAGCAGGTTTAACCATTAAAAAGTCACAGCCTTCAATTACATCCAATTCACATTCGCGTATTGCCTCAACGGCATTTGCAGGATCCATCTGATAGCTTTTCCTATCTCCCTTATGAGGTGATGAACAGGCAGCCTGACGGAACGGTTCGTAAAATGCAGAAGCATATTTTGCTGAATAGGACATTATCATTACATTGTAGTAGCCGTTTTCATCCAAAGCCTGTCTGATGGCTCCGACTCTTCCATCCATCATGTCTGACGGTGCTACAATATCTGCACCTGCACGGGCATGGGACAGTGCCACTTTTGCAATATATTCAAGTGATTCGTCGTTTAATATTTCGATTCCATCATCAGTATCCTCATTTTCCACTATCAAACCGCAGTGGCCGTGTGAGGTATACTGGCATAAGCAGACATCACTTATTACAACAAGATTGGTTTGTTTTTTAAGTTCACGTATTGCTTTTTGAACAATTCCTGTATCGGCATAGTCCGGTGTTGCAATTTCATCCTTTTCATCTTCAGGAGGAATTCCAAAAACAATGATGGATTTCAATCCTTTTTCTTCCAATTTTTTTGCAAATTCCACACCGCTTTTTAAGGAGTATCTGTATTCGCCGGGAAGTGATGAAATTTCTTCCTTCTCATCCCCTTCTAAATCCTGTTTAAAATAAATCGGATAGATTAAATCTTCCTTTTGAAGCTTGGTTTCACGTACAATATCACGTATTTTAGAATTTTTTCTTAATCTTCTCATTCGAGTAATAGGAAACTGCATTTTATTTCACCTTCATATATTACTTAAATTTAAAATTATTTAAAATAGTATCATTTTCACCATATGGTTTTTTGGAATAAAAATTTTTGGCATGCTCCACTATCAGTGCATGGGATTCCTGATAGTCGTTTGCGCTGCCTTCAAAATTATCTTCAAACAGCTTTTTGATTTTATTATATGAGTCCTTTTCATCAATAATGCCCAAATGGGAAAATATCCTTCGAGTATATGCATCTACAACAAATTCCTTCTCACCATAGGCATACAGCAGTATGGAGTCACAGGTTTCCGGACCTACTCCTTTAACCGAAAGCAATTCACTTCTTTCAGGTGTCTTGCCATCAAGAGAAATATAGAACTCTGAAACATTTCTCAAATAATCATATTTCTGATTGAAGTATCCCGAAGGTTTAATAGCTGATTTAAATTCATCTTCATTCAGATCCAAAATTTCAAAAGGAGTTAAATCAATAAGTTCCTTAAGATTGATTATTGATTTTTCAACCTGAGGCCAGGATGTATTCTGGGTTAACACCGCTCCAACAATTATTTCAAACTTTTCGTTTGAATTTCTTGGAAAGGAATAATCTGCAGGATGATAACCCTTGGTTGAACCTGTTTTTGTAGGGTTTAAACCTCCATAATCAGTTATTGGCCACCATCCCTGATAAGAATAGGTATCCAAAAGCTTTTGAAATATTTTGTTCAAAGTCATTATTCAAGTATTAATACTTTAAATTAAATATAAATTACTATGTCAAACAAAATTGGGAAAAAATTTCAAATTACAAGTTTCGGTTCAAGTCATGGAGCCGCACTGGGAGCTGTCGTTGATGGCTGTCCGGCCAATCTTGAACTGACACAGGAAGATATTCAAAAAGAACTTGATAAAAGAAAACCTGGAACCAGCAGTGTTACCACACCAAGAAAAGAGGCAGATGAGGTTCAAATATTATCAGGAATTTTTGAAGGAAAAACAGACGGCACACCAATCACTGGAATCGTTTTCAATAGAAACCAGCACTCCAAAGATTATTCCATGTTCAAATCAACCCCACGTCCTTCCCACGGGGATTTCGGATGGATGACCAAATATGGAAACTACGACTATAATGGAGGAGGCCGCGGAAGCGGACGCGTAACTATCGGCCATGTAATCGGCGGCGCAATAGCTAAGAAACTTTTAAAGACACAAAATATTGAAATAATTTCCCATGTAACCCAAATTGGCAATATTAAAGCTGAAAAACTTCAATATGATGAAATAAAAGAAAATATTGAAAAGAATCCTGTACGCTGTGGAGATTTGAATGCGGCAAAGGAAATGGAAGAGCTGATTTTATCCAAAAAAGCCGAAGGAGATTCCGTTGGAGGTATTGTGGAGACCATCGCAGTAAATGTTCCTGCGGGCCTTGGCGAGCCTGTTTTCGCAAGACTTGATGGGGATTTAGCTCAAATACTAATGAATATAGGTGCTGTTAAAGGCGTTGAAATCGGTTTAGGCTTTGACGTTGCCAAAAAAAGTGGATCAGAAATCAATGATGAATACTTTATCGAAGATAATACCATCAAAACCAAAAGCAATAATTCCGGAGGCATCATCGGCGGCATGAGCAATTCAATGCCCATCATATCAAGAATTGCCGTCAAGCCAACCCCATCCATTTCCAAATGTCAGAACACGATAGACTTGGAAAGTATGGAAAATAAAAAAATAGAAATAAAAGGAAGACACGACCCCTGCATCTGTCCCAGAGTAACTGTAGTAGCCGAATCATCAACTGCAATCGTTCTTGCAGACCACATGATACGTTCAGGATTCATTCATCCAAGCAATTTGGACTATTGAAACCTGTGCCTTTGAATTAAATCCAATTCATCAGTTTCTCTGTTTTTAATTGCAAGTTTATCTGTATTTTTCCTTTCATAAGCAGATAGTTTGCTGTTTGAACCACGATATGGAGCATCAACATCCTTAAGTGATACTATACGTGCCCTTGCAGGATTGTTGTAATTAATGTCAAGAGACATTCCATCAAATGCGGCCAAAGTCTTGACACCGGTCAGTTTAGTAATTCTTTTGGCTTCAGAAATCGGATTGTTTGAAATCATCTTAAGGCCCAAATGAGTCATTATAGCCAGTTTAGGCTTGATTTCATTAACCAATTTAATGAATCCTGAAGTTGCCAAATGACCTTTTATTGATTTGCGGCCGGGACGCAACACACTAGCTATCAGGATATCAGCATCCTGATGGGCTTTGGACAATTCCGGAAAATAAGATGTATCTGCGGTATAGGATATTTTAAAATCCTTATACTCTATTTGAAATCCGATGCCTTTAGGGTCACCATGATTTGTAGGAGTGGCTTTGATTAAACAGTTATCAAAATACCTTATATCCCCTGCTTCAAGTTCCAAAACATTTGAATTGGACTGATGATATCTTGAAATACATGGACCCCAGGATTCAAAACCGGATAGGACACTATTTGCACCAATAACATATCCCTGATCGATTGTCATCCCCCGAGTCATCGCTTCAATCATTATTTCAGCATCATTATAATGATCAGTATGTGCATGAGAAACAAAAATACCATCGATATTTCTCGGATCAAGGCCAAACTGGTATGTTCTAACTAGAGCCCCAGGTCCGGGGTCAACATGATAATTCCTTCCACCCAGATTATCTATTCTAAATCCACCAGTCATTCTTCTTTGGTTGATAGCGGAAAACCTGCCGCCACCAGTTCCCAAGAATATAATCTTCATTTGTTTTCCTCATAGTGAACATAGGATAATATTACACGTTAATGGGGAACTGTTTCTTTTAAGGCATAAAACCTCATCTTTTATAACGACTTCATCACCAATCTTAATATCATCAGTATCCTTAAACATGATTACATTATCATTAGGCCCCGCTAAAGGTTTCCAATTGAAATTAAATGCCTGTGTTTTGTTATTTAATTTAACTTCAATCATCTTTCCGTCAATTGATTCCACCTTGCCGACAGACCCTTCGCTAATAATCTTATTAGCCAATTCAATTTCCCTGGTTTTCTGAATCATTTCCTCGGCTAGCTGCTGACGATATTTTGTTAAAACTTTAATATCCGCATCAATTGTTATGTTAAGATGTTTTTGGGCTTCAGAAGGGTTAAAATTTGGCTGTTGAATTAAAACATCAAAATCCTTACCTATTGATGGCGTTTTTTGAGCGATAGTTGACAATATCTCTTCAAAGATATCTCCCATCAATCTTAAACTGTGTGAAGCTTTCCATCTTTTCTGAATTAAATTTTCAGCCTGTTTTTTCGCATAGTCGTTTCCGAATAGGATAATGCCTTTTTCTCCCGCCTGACGAGACTTAGTCTCGGATCCAATTAATTCCACAATTTGATAACCATTAGTTGTGCCGTAAATCCTTTTACGTTTAGTCTCATGTGACCCTTTTGTACTGACTTCTCCCCTAATGGCATTGCCGACAATTCTCAATTTGTCCGCATCATCAGTTATTTTAATTGGAACATCGAGTTCATTTGACCTTTTTATAAGTTCTTCATCAGTTGTAATACTTCCGTCATACAATTCATCTTCTAATGCTTGCCTATTGTTACCAAAATAAGCAATGCGCCTTTTGTCACTGGCCATTACACAGCCTTTCTTTCCAACATATGCTATGATTAGACTCATATTCCTCCTCGCTTTAATCAAGTTTATAAATAATTTATATATATGTTTATTAATTCTAATATTAAATCATTTTCATTATTATGCAATTATTTTCAAATTAAAAATCGTTAAAAATTTTTTAAATGTTATATAAAGGTTTAAAACTAATTATTTAAACAATATCTTTATATAATAATAAAACAAAAAATAACAATATAATTGTTAATTATTTATCATTACAATTATAATGTTAAATGATAAAGGAGAAAATTTTATGAAAGACCTCAATAATATGTTTAAACCTGAATCTGTAGCAGTTATTGGTGCTTCAAATACCCCTGGAAAAGTTGGATACATTATTGTAGACAACCTAATTAATGACGGATTTGAAGGCAAAATATATCCTGTAAATCCAAAAGGGGGAGAGATTCTAGGTAAACAAGCATACGCAAGCATAAAAGACATCCCTGAAAAAGTAGATTTGGCGATAATCACAATTCCATCAGTCTTTGTAAATGAAACAGTAAAAGACTGTGGTGAAGTTGGCGTAGAAAACATGGTTGTAATTACCGCTGGTTTTAAAGAAGTCGGTGAAGAAGGAGCTAAAATGGAAGCAGAACTAACTGCACTTGGTGAAAAATATGGTATCAACATCATAGGACCAAACAGTTTAGGAATCACCGATTCCCATACACCGCTAAACGGATCATTCTCACAAATGATGCCGCCAAAAGGAAACATGGCATTCATCTCACAAAGTGGAGCTATGATGGTAGCAATTATCGATTGGAGCGTAACTTCAGGAATTGGATTCAGTAAAGTAATCAGCCTTGGAAACAAAGCTGGAGTAAACGAAATAGAGCTATTGCAATACTTGGCTGAAGACGATGAGACCAATGTAATCATCTGTTACTTAGAATCAATTTCAGATGACGATGACTTTGTCAGAACCATGAGGGAAACTGCAGTCAAAAAACCTATTATTGTTCTTAAATCAGGATCAAGCAGTGCAGGAGCAGAAGCAGCATCTTCACACACTGGTGCTCTTGCAGGAAGTGACCTTGCATTCGATACAGCATTTGGACAATCCGGAATTATGCGTGTAGAAACCATGGCAGAGCTATTCGATTTAGGTTTAGCATTTTCCAAAGCACCTCTCCCAGAAGGAAGTAATGTAGCCATCATTACAAATGCAGGTGGAGGAGGAGTTTTAACAGTAGACGCTATGGAAAAAGTAGGTTTAGACCTTGTTAAATTCGATGAAGAAACCACTGCTAAATTAAAAGAATGTATTCCTGATGAAGGTAGTGCAAACAACCCTATTGATGTATTAGGTGATGCGCCGGTACAAAGATACCAGGAATCACTAGACATCGTATTGCATGATGACAGAGTTGACAGCTTAATTGTCATGGTATGTCCTACAGCTTCAGCAGACCCTGACGGAATTGCACAGGCAATATTGGATGGTAGAAGAGACTCCAAAAAACCTATTATTGTAGTTAACATGGGTGGACCATCATTTGAAGATGCAAATGAAGTATTAAGAGAAAATGGTATTCCAACTTATGTTTTCCCTGAAACTGCTGTAGATGCACTTGCCGCAATGACCAAATTTGCCAGATTAGGCGACAAAGAATATGACGATGTTGTCGACAATATTACAGATGTGGACAAAGATGCAGTACAGGCAATCTTTGATAAAGTGAAAGCTGACGGAAGAGACACCTTGCTTGGAAGCGAAGCTTATGCTGTTGCAGAAGCATATGGAATTTCAGCAGCACCAATCAAATTATCAACAAGTGCTGATGAAGCTGCACAATTGGCTGAAGAAATGGAATTCCCTGTTGTACTTAAAATCGCATCAGACAAAATATTGCACAAATCAGATATCGGCGGAGTGAAAGTAGGAATAGCAACTCCTGAAGAAGCAAAAGAAACTTATGAAGAAATCATAGCTAATGCTAAAAAAGCTCACCCAGACATTGTACCTGACGGTGTTGAAGTACAGAAAATGATGGATTCAGGTGAAGAAGTCATTGTAGGTATGATCAGAGACAAACAGTTCGGACCAATGATTGCTTTCGGTATGGGCGGAATCTATGTTAACCTTATTGAAGACGTTTCATTCAAATTGGCTAAAGGTTTATCCTCTCAGGAAATCGATGAACAAATCGAATCCACCAAAGTTTCCCAATTGCTTGCAGGTTACAGGGGAGAAGCCCCTTGTGACGTTGAAGAAGTAAAAGAAGCTATCAAAAGAGTAGCTAGATTAACCTTAGACTTCCCAGAAATATCTGAACTTGATATCAACCCAATATTCGTTTACGAAGAAGGTTCAAGTGCTTTAGATATCAAAATTAAATTATAATTTCTCTTAACTGAGAAATTAATCTCTTTTTTATTTTTTATCATGATTTTGAATACATAATTAACCTCTAAACGCTGAAAATTTAGATGATGATTTAAATAAAATTACGATTGATTAAAATAACATTTTTAATGAAACATATAAAATAATCAATTGTTAATTAAAAAATAATTGTGACATATTATGAAATATGATTTGACAAACG
>NZ_JAZTXC010000140.1:0-33086 GCF_045636185.1 Methanobrevibacter sp.
ATATTTTTTATTATTAATAAAAATATTTAATTTTTAATCAATTTCATATAATTTTCCTAAATACAACGGATAACAATAACAATCATTGAATTTTTAAATTTTTCAAGACTAAAATGCCTAATTTCATTAAAAGAAGAATAAATTGATGATAAAACTGTGATTGCTGCAGTCCTATTGATGATGTGAAGATTTATCTAATTAATGCAAGAATACCATGGCTTCTACAAGTCATGGATGAATTGCACAAAGATGAGTATTACTTTTCAAATGCTCTCTGATGAAATTCAAATATCAGAATGACAAAAATAATAAATGACAATGACAAAATTAAATTAAACTTTTTAAACGATAACCAAGTTTAAAAAGCAATATTAATTGAATCTGTCTGAACCTTCGGGACGATGGGGATAGCACGGTAATCCTATACTCATTAGAGTATACAGTCCGTGAAGTAAGAATCCTCAACTTCTATAAAGTTGAGGTAGTTCAATGCAAATAATGCATTCCAAGAGAAGTGGGCAAAGTGTCAATGAATACACTTGCATCCCCATTCTCATAAGTATATTCCACATGATTTTTGGAATTAAGTAAAACATCAACTCTTTGTTTTGAAATTAAATCCCATCAAGAGGAATTTTTTAAGTCTGATATCCGCTGTAATAATCTATTAATATCTGAATCTGTGATTTTACCGTCATATACACGAAATGTTTCTGAAACAGATATGCCATACAAATTTGCAGAAACCTCAAATGACCCCACATCTTCTGGAATTAAATCTATAGAAACGGAAAATTCATTAGACATTTTATTAATTATTTTAGCATTAGATACATTGAAAACAACCGCATCATTTAAAATTGGACCAGTGCATGGAGTTCCATCAGATTTATAGAACATTAGTGTTACAGTAACAGTTTGACCAATAATAGCAGAACCATCAGTTACTAAAACCATTGTTAGAGGATCACTATCAACATGATGATCATTTGGAATAAATAAAGGCATCCATTCAATCAACTGCCCGTTTTTCTTAGTAGGGTTTTTTCCACCCCAATAATTATTAATTATTTCCTTATACTGACCACAGATATATACTGAATCTCCGGTATCTCCAGCATCATTACCTATGAAAATATTATATTTTAAACTTATCTTAAAGTCGTTATCATCGCCATAAATTGCACCGCCTTCATCTCCACAGGTATTGTTTATAAAGACATTACTTGAAAATACGACACTATTTTTATTATCAATGTAAATAGCACCACCATCTTCTTTTTTAGCTTTATTGCCTATGAAAATATTATATTTAACATCTTCTTTAAATGTATTAACCCAAATCGCACCACCATAATCTCTAGCGGTGTTGCCTTCAAAAACAGAAGTGTTTCTTAAAATTAAAGTATCTGCATAAATTGCACCACCTTCATTTTCAGCATAATTATTTCTAAATGTACAATTGTCAACAACTGCATTATCCTGTGCACGGAATGCACCTCCATAACAGGACATTATTTTAGCTCCATCCGCTTTATTATTTTCAAATAAACAATGGGTGACATATACATTGTCATCTCCATAGATAGCACCACCATCAACCAGTGCAATATTGCCTGAAAATACTGTATTTACTGCTTTAATATTACCATCATCACCATAAATCGCACCACCTTTGTTATCTCCTGCTTTATTATTGATAAAGAATGAATTGAAAGCTTGATTACAATTCTGATTAACATTTATAGATACAGAATCAGCATAAATCGCACCACCATAGTCTTCAGCATAGTTATCCTTGAATGTGGAATTTTCTACATACACATCATCAGCTCGAATCGCACCACCATAACATTCATACAGATCCTCACCACTAGCCCGATTAGACTCAAACAAACAATATTTCACAGTTACATCATCTTCTGAATAAATTGCACCACCATCAATATCAGCTTTATTACCTGAAAATACTGCATTAAATGCTTTAACATAACCCTTAGCATAGATTGCTCCACCTTGATTATCCGATGCTTTATTGTTGGTAAAGAAAGAACTGAAAGTTTGAGGATTAGCCTGCTTAAGGTTTATATATACATTATTTGCATAAATCGCTCCACCATAATCTTCAGCATAATTATCCTTAAATGTGGAACTTTCTACATACACATCACCTTTAGAGCGAATTGCACCACCATAACACTGAGATAAAGCACCAGATGCTTCATTGGATTCAAACAAACAATGATTCACATTCACATCATCATTTGCGTAAATCGCACCACCATCAACATATGCTTTATTGCCCGAAAATACTGTATTTTTGATATACAGAATGCCTTTAGCACGTATTGCTCCAGCAATATCGTCATCAACTTCGTTATTAATAAAGAAAGAACTGAAAGATTGATCGGGATTCTGGTCAAAATTAATATATATGTCTTTACCAACTATTGCTCCACCATAGTCATCAGCATAATTATTCTTAAATGTTGAATTATTGATGTATAATGTTCCAGTACACACTATAGCACCACCAAAAGAATCCTCACCTAAAATCATTCCATCAACCTTATTTGATTCAAATACACAGGTATTTATTATCGCATCTTTCTCGGCGTAAAGTGCTCCGCCACGCGCTTTTGCAAAATTATTTTTAAACGTGGAATTTACAATTTTTACATTCCCTTTAGAATGTACTGCACCACCATAATCCACACTGGCCTCGTTAGACTCAAATATACAATTAAAAATATTTAATGTATCACAAGCATATACTGCACCACCATAATCAAAAGCCAGGTTAGACATAAATTTTGAATTTTCAATATTCAATGGACCCTCAGAAAATATTGCTCCGCCGTTAGCATCAGAACCAGTATTACTCTTAACTCTTTTTACATCATTAGATTTAAATGTACAATCTTTAATTGTGAGTGTATTAGATGCACCATTGTATATTGCCCCACCAGAGCACTCGACCCAATTTAAATTATTTTCAAATGTACAATTTTCAATTATATACTTTGCGGTACCAGTAATGTAAATAGCACCACCATAAGTAATGACACGATTTTCCTTGAAATCATGCTGTCCATTGATTATTTTAAGATTTTTTAAGGTTATAGTTCCGCTACTTGAGTAAAATGCAATACATCCCTCTTTATCTAAACAATCTATTGTGTGGCCATTACCGTTGATTGTTAAATCTTTATCTAATTTTATTTTGGAATTTTTGCTTCCCTTATAATCCATAGTTAAGTCCAAAACAGATTTCTCCGATGCATTATCTATCAGTGATTGAAGTTGATTAAAAGTACCTGTTGAAGCATTTAACTCCTTTGAATCTTGAAGTTGTGAAGATTCTACAAAAGAAACACAAATACTAGAATCATCAACATCAGATGATTCTATTACAGAATTATTCTCAAAATCAGTAGCTGAAACGGCAGTTACTGATAAAACCAATAATAATATTGAAATAATAATTTTTTTGTAAATCATTTTTATCCCCTTTTGGAATTTATCATAGTGTTGTAATGTTTATTAGATCATTTAATATAAATTATTTTCCGCATGTAATTACTTACATACACAAGTTTTTTAAAAAAAAACACCCCCTCAGATGAATCATGAACATATTCAAAAAATAAAATAATATTTATATATAAATAAAAGAAATAAAGTTAATAATAAAATAGAGAAAGTTGAAAGACCATGGATTTGAAAAAAACATTAACCACAATCGGAAAACTGTTTAAACCATTAAAAAAGAGCATTATTCCTCTTTTTCTTATTATATTATTCCTATTGATTGATGTTTACTGTAATCTAACCCTGCCATCATACACTGCAGATATTGTGGATATTGGAATACAGAACACCGATTTCAACTACATAATAAGTGTAGGAACTATGATGATGGTCATGGTTTTAATAGGTGTTTTAGCCACAATAGGTCTTTCATACTTCGCAAGTAAAGTATCTGCAGCATACGGAAGAGATTTAAGAAGAATAAGCTATGAAAAGATTTTAAAATTTTCAAATTTTGAACTGAATAAAATATCCCGAGCATCACTTATTACACGTAACACAAACGATGTATATCAACTACAGATTTTTTTAGGCTTGTTTTTTACAACAATACTATTTTCACCAATATTAGGTATAGGAAGCATAATTAAAGCTATGGAACTTGGAACCAATCTTTTATGGATTATTGCAGTGACATTTGCCGCGATAATAATTCCTTTTCTTATTATATTTATGAAAATTATGCCGTTCTTTACAATAATGCAGGAATTGACTGATAAAATCAATCAAACATCAAGAGAGATATTAATAGGCATGCCCGTTATCAAGGCATTCGTAAGGCAAGAATACGAAGAAGAAAGATTTGAAGAAACTAATGAAGATTTCAGATCAGTAAATCTGAAAGTTTTTAGAATTCTTTTGACTCTATTGCCTGCTATGACCTTATTGCTGAATTTGATGATAGTTCTTATTTTATACTTTGGAGCATATGATGCGATTAGAGGTGAAATATTAACCGGAACAATCATAGCATTTATCCAATATGCTACACAGATTGTAATGGCATTTTTAATGATGGGTGGATTTCTGATAATGACTCCAAGAACTTTAGTATCCGGAAGACGTGTTGCTGAAGTAATAAATACAGAAATATCAATTAGTGACGGTCCGATTGATGAAATAGATGATAATCCTACCATCGAATTTAAAAATGTAACTTACATTTATCCTGGAAGTGAACAGGAAATATTGAAAAACATCAACTTTAAATTGGAGAAAGGAAAGACCACTGCAATAATTGGCGGAACCGGAAGCGGAAAATCTACAATCCTGAACTTAATTCCACGTCTTCAGGATGTAAGCGATGGTGAAATCCTTGTTAGTGGCAGAAATATCAAAGAGTACAAATTATCAACCCTCAGGGATAGAATATCCTATACTCCTCAAAAAGCAATTCTTTTTGAAGGGACAATAAGGTCAAATATGCAGATAGGCAAGGAAGATGCAAGCGATGAAGAGATTGAAAAAGCATTGAAAATGGCAGAAGTAGACTTTATTGAAAGTTTAGATGATGAAGTTTCACAGGGAGCAAGTAATTTCTCAGGCGGACAGAAGCAGCGTCTTCAGCTGGCAAGATCCATAATAGCCAAACGTGACTTTTACCTCTTTGATGACTGTTTTTCAGCCCTTGATATGAATACGGAAGCAAAAGTGAAAGAAAATTTAAAAAGTTTGAAAGAAAATTCATCAATGCTCATTATCTCACAGAGAATTTCAACAATTATGGATGCTGATGAAATAATCCTGCTTGATGAAGGGGAGATAATTGACAAAGGCAGCCATGATTACCTGAATGAAAACTGTGGTATTTACAGAGAAATTGTATCTTCCCAAGTAGAACAATCCAAAGAGTTATTATATGATGAAAATTCTTCCAGTTTTACCATAGATACAAATCATATCAAGAAAACTACAGGAGGCAAATAATATGGCAAGAAAACCAACAAGAGCTCCTCCTGAAAAACCGGCAAATACCAGACAGTCCATAAAAAACATATTCAGCCTATTAACAGGATATAGATTGAAGTTAACTTTTACAATTATTTGCGGAATCATATCAACAGTATTTTCAGTGATAGGTCCTCTTTTAATTGGATTTGCTACAACTGCAATATTTGACGGGATAAGTTCCGGAAACATGAATCTGGAATATATACTCAATTTGCTCATCATAATCGTGATTTTATATATTGTAAGTGCCGTCTTTTCATACCTTCAAAGCTACCTACTGCTTGACATAACCACCGACATAAGTTATAATCTAAGAAAAGAGTTAATTGAAAAGGTAACTCACCTGTCAATGGGAGATTTGGATATAAATACAAGAGGAGACATCTTATCAAGAATTACAAATGATGTGGATTCCCTACAATCAGGAATCGTTCAGACATTTAACCAACTATTAACCGGTGTCGTTACAATAGTTGGTGTTACAATAATGATGCTGTCCATTAATTTATGGTTAGCCCTTACCACAATAGTATTAGTTCCAATATCATTCTTCATTATAACTAAAGTTACTAAATTCTCACAGGATTATTATTTAAAACAATTGGAATACAGAGGCCAGTTGAACGGACAAATTGAAGAGTCATTTACCGGTCATGAAATCATCCGTTCATTTAACCAGGAAGATGAATCCATGAGAATTTTTGAGGAAGAAAATGAAAATTGGTATGATTATGAATGGAAATCCAAGTTCTTTTCAAGCCTGTCCGCCCCATTAGTGCATTTTATTTCCAATTTACAATACGTAGCCATATCCGTTCTCGGAGCAGTGCTTGTACTTCAAAATGCAATAAATGTGGGAGACATTTTGGCATTTATCCAATACTCTAAAAACTTCACAACACCAATTGAACAGATAACCAGAATAATGAATATGATACAGACTGCAATGGCTGCAAGTGAGAGGATATTTGATTTCCTGAAAATAGATGTTGAAGAAAACCCTTCCAAAAAACAAATAAAAGAAATTAATGAAGAAATCAGCTTTGAAAATGTTAACTTCGGCTATAATGAAGATGAGCCGATAATAAAAGACCTGTCATTTAAAGTCAAAAAAGGAGAAAAAATAGCTATCGTAGGTGAAACCGGAGCGGGCAAAACAACCATTGTTAAATTGCTCATGAGATTCTATGATGTTAACAGCGGTGAAATAAAAATCGATGGCGTAAACATTAATGAATACGATAAGCACAGCCTCAGGTCTCTTGTAGGAATGGTTCTTCAGGATACGTGGCTATTCAATGATACCATCTTTAACAATATCCGTTATGGAAAATTAGATGCCACTGAAGAAGAGATTATAACCGCTTCAAAAGAAGCACATGCAGATCATTTCATAATGCAAAATCCTGACGGATACGAAATGATGCTGAACGAAGATGCTGATAACATTTCCCATGGTCAAAAGCAGCTTTTGACAATTGCAAGAACAATACTTTCTAAAAAGCAAATATTGATTCTGGATGAGGCTACTTCATCAGTTGATACAAGAACTGAAATGCTAATTCAAAAGGCTATGGATAAACTGATGAAAAACAGAACCAGTTTTATTATAGCCCACAGACTTTCAACCGTCAGGGATGCAGATAAAATACTCGTAATTGAAGATGGACATATCATCGAGCAGGGAAACCATGAAGAATTGCTGGAACAAAAAGGATATTATTACAACACATTGAACAGTCAGAATAGGGAAATTTCTAATGAATGAGTATTTAACTCCAAATGCAAAAACATCCAAAAAAACAGTTTAATTAATGAACTGCCAATATTAACATCATCATAGATAAATATATAATATAATATATTCATAAATAAATATATTATAAATCTTTAAAGGACTGTTAAATAATGGAATTACTATGGTTTTATGTTGCAATTGTTTTGGCTATAAGCGATATAATACACACACAATTAATGTGGAAAGTTCTAAATAACTTCTACATCATATTAGGTGGCTTAATATACCATTCAGTTGATAATTCCCCATGGAAAACATGGGTAGTTCATGAATTAATGGAAGCAGCATTTCACTTTATAGTATTGTCCATAGTCTTCCTATCACCTACAATAGGAATTTTAGCAGCCACAATTCATTTTATAATTGATGTAAGTCATACTGTTTTAATCGGCCATATGGGCGAAATAGAACACAGAGCACTACATTTTGTTATTGAATCATTTATTTTCATGATGATATATGGATTATAATCAAATTTTATGGAGTATACTAAATGCCAGTTATAACATTTAAATATCAAGATTTAAAAGATTTAGGAATAGATATGGAGAAAGATGAATTAATAGATACATTGCCAATGATGTCCAGTGACATTGAGGACTTTGATGATGAAGAAATTAAAGTAGAATTCTTCCCTAACCGTCCGGTCAATTTATCTGTCGAAGGAGTAGCCAGATCTTTTAAAGGATTTATCGGCCAGGAAACAGGTCTTCCAAAATATGAAATAATCTCATCAGGTGAAAGCGTTACCGTTGAAGATGATGTAGCTGAAATCAGACCATATATTGGCTTTGCAAAAATCGATGATGTTGATTTTACTGGCGACAAACTCAAATACATTATGGATTTCCAGGAAAATCTCCATTGGGTAATCGGAAGAGACAGGAAAAAAGTGGCTATTGGTATTCACAATGCAGATGTTGTGAAAGCTCCATTTAAATATATTGCAACCCCAAAACAGGAAAATGATTTTGTTCCTCTTGAAAAAGATACTCCAATGACTCCTGAAGAAATCTTAACCGAACATGATAAAGGTAAGGATTATGCTCATTTAATTGACAAATTTGATAAATATCCATTAATCCTGGACTGTGATGACAATGTCTTATCAATGCCTCCAATCATTAATGGAGAGCTGACCAAAATCAAAGAAGATACCAAAAACATTATTGTAGATGTTACAGGTACTGATGAAAGAGCAGTTAACCAGGCATTGAACATCATATGCTGTTCCTTTGCTGAAGTTGGTGGAAAAATCAAAAGTATGGAAGTTAAATACTCCGATAAAACTGTTGTTACACCAGACTTAACTCCACAGGAAATTAATGTTCATGTTGATACTGCAAATGAATTGATTGGTGGAATCAACTTAAATGCTGAAGACATTAAAGAATTATTATTAAAAGCACGTTTTGATGCTGAAATATTGAATGACAATGAATTGAAAGTATTCGTTCCGGCATATAGAGTTGACATTTTACACGAAGTTGATGTTGTGGAAAACATTGCTGTACAGTACAGAATTAACTCTATTGAAGCCGAATTGCCTGACATCAATACAGTAGCTTATGAAAATGACTGGTTTAAGGCTGAAAGTACTATTCGTGAAGTCATGATTGGTTTAGGATTCCAGGAAGTAATGAGTTTAATGCTTACTAACGAGGAATCACATTACGAATTCATGAAACAAGCTGAAGAGGATCATGTTCAGGTTGCAAGACCTATTACAATTGACAGAACCATGATTCGTACTAGTTTAATCAACAGCTTAATGGAATTTTTAGAAGACAACAAACATGAAGACTTGCCTCAAAAGATATTTGAGATTGGTGATGTTTTATATATTGATGAAACTACTGAAAATAAAGTCAGACCTTCCAAGAAATTAGCTGGTTTGATTTGTCATTCAACCGCTAACTTTACAGAAATTAAATCTGTTGTGACAAGCGTTGTTTCTAATTTAGGATATTCTATGGAAATAACTGACAGTGAAAACCCTTCATTTATTTATGGTAGGGCTGCAGATTTAGTTGGTGAAGCTAAAAATGGTACTATCGAAGGATTCTTCGGTGAAATATCTCCTGAAGTAATAACAAACTTTACTTTGGAATATCCCGTTATAGCTTTTGAAATCGAATTTGTGAACAAAGAAACAACCTCGACACAATAATGTCGAGGATTATTCTAAATATTATATAAAATATTTAACAAACTACTTTTCATCTACAACTTTTTTTAAATAGAGTAATCAATATTACTTTGAAGAATATCTATTTATATTATTATCAACAAAATAAGATTAAATTAAATCAAATTAATCGATTTATAAAAGGAAATTTTAAAATATAAATGGATTTAACTAAAAAATTTGTGGTGTTATCATGTCAGAAGATGATTTATACAGAAGAGCGGAAAAAAGAGTGGATGAAAAAATTGGCTTTTATCGCCATTTATACAGTTTTATTGGTGTTAATGCAATTCTTTTCATTATAAATCTAATTAGTAACTTTCTATCTCCTTCTAATGAATGGTGGTTTTATTGGATAACAATTTTCTGGGGAATTGGTTTATTAATTCATTTCTTTAAAACATTCGTTTTCACTGAAAGGCTTGAAGACAACAGAGACAAGATGATTGAAAAAGAAATGGAAAAAATGAAAAAATAAGTTTAATGATTGTGAAATGCATTTTCACACTCAACAATTTTTTTCTAAATCATACCATCTTACTTTATATTCCAAAATATTCAATACCACAATTTTCTCATCTGCACATCCATCTGTTCATAACTAACATTGCCGTTAGACATAACATCAAAAGGCAAATTGCTTAAAAGTATTGCTATTACAATAATTAATATAACAAGTATTAAAATAATCAATGCTTTTTTCATTTTAATCGCCGATAAATTTCAGGTTAACTGTCCTGTTTTTTCTAGGCCCATCAAGTTCAATGAAAAATACTGACTGCCAGGTTCCCAAATCCAATTTTCCATTAGAAACTGGTATGGTTTCACTGGAAGAGAGCAAAAATGATTTTAAATGTGATTTAGCATTATTATCTATTCTATCATGCTTCCAAGAGTATTTATCTGAAACTAAATCAGTTAACATTAATTCCAAATCAGCCAAAAGACCGCTTTCACTTTCATTGACAACAATAGCTGAAGTGGAATGCTTGGAAAAGATATTTGCAATTCCTGATTCAATATCAATTTCCTGATTGATTTTTGATGTGATATCAATAATTTCAAAATTTTTATTTGTATTTAAAATAACTTTTTTAGATGACATTGGATAATTATATGTAAAAACTAGTATAAAAAGCAAAATAAATATTAAACAAATTAATCCTCATTTATATATTTTTTAAATAAAAACAAAAAAATATAATAGCATTACGAAAATATATTATAATTGAGGTGCATATATGAAAAAATTTAAAATTTTATTTATAGTATTAGTGCTATTTATTTCTGTTAGCGCATCCTATGCTGAAGGAAACTTTACAAGCCTTCAAACAGAAATTAATAATGCTGATAATAGTATTGAAATAACTCAAAATTATATATATGATAATTCAACTGATTATCAATTAAATAATGGAATAACAATAAATAAAACTAATTTTTATATTAACGGTAACGGCCATACAATTGATGGTGCTAGTCAAGCTAGAATATTTAATTGTTTAGGGGAAAATATCACCATATTTAATCTTAAATTAATTAATGCTTTTTCAACGAGTGACGGGGGCGCCATTAAATCTGAAAAGTTATTATACTGTAATAATGTTAGTTTTATGAATAACATTGCTGAACAAGGAAGTGCAATATATTGTAATGATATTAAAATAAATAACAGTGAATTTAATGGCGATACGGGTCACCATGGTGCTGTATATTGTCGTGCAAACACAATAATTGAAAATTCGAATTTTTTAAATTTAAAAAATATGAATTTTTCATTTATCTATGGATCAGGTCATTCATTTATTACAATTAACAATTGTAGTTTTCTCAACTCTACTTCAAAATATGCAACAGCAATTTACAGTTGCGGAATAGAAATGAAAGTTAAAAATTCTATTTTTTCAAATTTACATGCCCAACTGACTAGTGGAGCTATTGCACTTAAAGATGCATTATATATAAATCTTGAAAATTGTATTTTTTCAAATATCTCATCATCTAAAAATGGTGGTGTGATATTTAATGATGCTATGGGTAAACATAGATATGAAGGATATCTCAACATTACAAATTCTTCATTTACAAATTGTACAGGTGATTTTGGTGGTGCAATTGTACAATTAGGCGGAATATTAAACATAACTAATTCAAATTTTACAGAAAATCATGCAATTTTTGATGGAGGAGCAATATATCTATCTTTTGTTAGATCAAATATGAATAATGTATTAATTGACACGAATGAATTAGTTTTAGAATTTTTATTTAATGGAGGAGGAATTTATTTAGATAAATCATCACTTAACATAAAAAACTCTATTTTTACTGAAAATTCCAAAAATGCAATTTATGCATACGATAGTAAAATAACAGCAGAAAATATCATTTTTGAAGAGAATAATGAAGCAGTACACTCTGTTTTCAGTGAATCAGATTTGAAAAACTCAACTTTAAATAATGATACATTATATTTAAATGATACTAACTATGTATCCTGTGTAGAAAGTTTAGGACTTGAAATTAATCCTATAAATAATACAATTGATGTGAATAATCTCCCGACACGTTATGATTCTCGTGATTGGGGATGGGTAAGTCCTATAAAAAGACAGGGACAAATGGGTTCTTGTTGGACTTTTGGAGCTTGTGGAGCACTCGAATCTGCACTCCTGAAAGCAACAGGAAAATTATATGACTTTTCAGAAAATAATCTGCAAAACAGTATGTTGCAATATTCAGAAAATGGTATAATAGATACCATAGAAGGAGGAATAAGAGAACAAGCTTTAGAATACTTTATTAGTTGGATTGGAGCATTTCCAGAAGAATACGATGAATATGATGAACTTGGAAAACTTTCCCCAGTAATTACGACTGATAACAATATACATGTTCTTGATGCAATATTTGTACCTTCACGTAAAAACTCTACAGATAATGATGCATTAAAAAAAGCAATACTCAAATGCGGATCTGTAAACGTAGGATATCGTGCATCACTTGCTCCTGATGTTTTAAATCCAAATACTAGTGCAACATATCAGACTAAAACACCTGAAACTAACCATGCTGTTGCCCTTGTAGGATGGGATGATAATTATTCAGCAAAAAATTTCGTAAAAACCCCACCTGGAGATGGTGCATTCATTATAAAAAATAGTTGGGGTGAAGAGAGTGGTGACCACGGATATTATTACATATCCTATTATGACATAAGTCTTGTAAATTATACATATGCAATTGGCTATTTATTTGAAAATACTGAAAAATATACAAAAAATTATCAAACGGATTTAGGAGGACACTTAGATATTATAGATTCTTTTGAAAGCTATAAAAATACATATACCTCTTATGATAATGATTTGATAAGTGCTGTTGGAACATACTTTAATGATAGTGAAAATTACACTATTGAAATCTATGTTAATGATGAATTAAAGCATACGCAAAATGGAACAGCACCATACTATGGTTATCATACAGTTAAATTAACTGATGAAATTCCAATTAAATCTGGAGATAATTTTACTGTAGTCATGACAAAAAACACTACCCCTATGTTATTTTTTTCCAGACAACATTACAGAAATAACATGAGTTTTGTTAAAACATCAGAAGGATGGAAAGATACAGCCACTAATTTCGAACCTTGTACCATATCTTTAAAAGTCTATACTAAACCATTATCTATTTTCACTCAAGATTTAGTTAAAATCTATAAAAATGACACTAAATTCGAAGCAAATATTGGTGTAGCTAATGAAACAGTAACTTTTGAAATTAATGGTAAGAAATATGATAGAATAAGTGATGAAAACGGATTTGCCAAAATCGCCATTAACTTAAATCCTGGCAATTACACCATAAAAACAACATATGATGATGCTACTGTTGAAAATAACATTGAAGTACTACCTACATTGATTGCCGAGAATTTGGTTAAATACTTTAGAAATGCTTCACAATTCAACATCAGATTGATTGATGGTGCGGGTAATTCAGTTCCTAATGCAAATATTACCATGAACATCAATGGTGTATTCTATAACAGAACAACAAATGAAAACGGTACTGCAAAGTTAAATATAAACCTGAATCCTGGCGAATACGTGTTGACTGCTGTTGATCCATTGACTGGCCTTCAGATGTCATACAACATTACTGTATTACCAACAATGAATGCTACAGATTTGGAAATGACCTATAAGGACGGCTCAACATTCAATGTAAGTGTTGTAGACGGTCAAGGAAATCCATTAGTCAATGCTGCCATAACATTCAATATCAATGGAGTATTTTATACGAGATACACAAGCTCTGAAGGAATAGCAAAGCTAAATATCAATCTTATGGCAGGTAAATACATCATTACTTCAGAGTATGATGGTTTAAGAATCTCAAATACTATTACAATCAAGGATTAAATAATTTAATCCTACTTTTTTCTTTTTTTTTTGAATTATAGAATAATACTAAAAAACGAAATACAATGAAACAATACAAAATGAACTCATACACCAAGAAAACAAGCACAACAATTAAAAATATAGAGAATAATTTTATTTAAAAAAATAATTTTGAGTCGCCCTCAAAAATAAAAAAAAAAGAATTGAATTTTATTCGAATTCGTTTTTACGTCTATAACCATAGATAAATACACTTACTAAAAATACAATAGCTAAAACTATTACTATTGAATTATCTTGCAAAGGATTAGATTTTTTACTTACAGAATCTAATTCATATGCTTTTCCTTCTTTTTGTGAATCTCCCGGAGATGTTGATTCTCCAGATTCAATGCTGCCTGTTTCAGCAGCATTTTCTTGACCTTGAGCTTGTTCTTGCTCACCGGTTTGAGAAATGGACTCAGATATAATATCTGAACTATTGGTACCATAATTGGCAATTACATTACCCTGATTATTTGATACAACACTAGTGGAACTACTATTTACATTAGAATTAGCATTTCCATTACTTGAAGATTTACCGCTTTCACCATCATTGGAACTTGTTGTTGAATTTGATGAACCGCTACCAGAGCCTGCACCTGAAGAAGAACCGCTACTAGAGCCAGAACCCTTTTCTGTACCAGAACTGCCTGAAGAGGAACCTCCATTATCAGAAGAAGATGGAGTATATTTTTCTACATTAACTTTACGATAATCAGGGACTTTATCCCCATGTTTTACCTCAACAACATGATCTTGACTTGAATCCAATTCAACAAAACCTTTACCGTTTTTGATTTCGACAGAATATTCCTTACCATCAATATAAATTTTCTGATCAAAGAATGCAAAATCATTAACAGGCTGGCCATCTTCGTAAATTTGAATGCCAATACCATTAGAAATAGATGTAAAATCCATTTTTAATATTTTTGCAAGAAGCATTGGGCAAATAAAAGTATGTTCATCATCATTTGAATCAAAGTAATTTGATCCTAATTTAAATACATCATTAGCAGGGTTGTTTTTAGCCTGAAAATTTTCGTTATGCATTAAAGCATTATATGAAATATCAGGAAGTTGTTTTTTACTAGATTCAAAATCCTCACCAAATAAAAAACCGTTACCTGTTTCAAAACCACCCAATTCAGAATCAGGATCCATACGATTATACTCTAATGTATTATATAGGAACCTATCACCATAAGATTGTGCATTTAGAAAAATACCGTTTGTATTTTCATAAATATGATTAAATAGAACTTGATTTTTAGAAGACTTGTTATAGATTGAAATTCCATTGAATGAATTGAAAAACACTTCATTCCATTCTATTAAAGAATTTTCCATATTGGAAACTTCAATACCTGACCTTCCATTAAATCCGATTATATTATAAAAAATTGAAACATTATTTATATCCTGAACTTGAAGACCATTTTTAGCTGCATCATGAATATAATTATAATTTACTTGAACATTACTTGAATTTTTAACTAAAACATTGTTATCTGCTTTAGAAATAGTATTATTTGCAACAATTGTATTAGAAGATTTATCTAATATTACAGCATAATCAGCAGCAGTAGCTATTATATTAAATCCAGATAATATACTACCAGAACTGTTTTGAGTAAAATAGAATCCGAAAGTATTGCTTATTCCTAAACTTTCAGCTTTTGGACTTACAGAAGAATCTACATTAACTATACTATTTTTATCAGACACAATTTTTAGTTGCTTATCGATGATTAAAGAAATATTATCGTAATTTTTTGATTTGAACTCAAATGTATCCCCATCATTAGCGCTATCAAACAATGACTGAATTTCGTCATTAGATAAATCTGAAGTTACAATATAGCTTGTTCCATTACTAAAATCATCACTAGCAGATACAACTGAAATAAAGCATAAAACGAATAAACATATTATAAATAAATTAAATAATTTATTAACTTTTTTTATATCCATATAAAATCTACTCTCGATATGTATTTTAAATCATAACAATTTAACTGATTTATATTTAAATTTATTTATCGTTATGCAATATAAAACTTTTGAAAAAAATATTTAAAAAAAGGATTTAAAGAGCTAATTTTTGAAAAAACAGTAAATATAACATAGTTATGAAAATTTATATAAATCAAATTTAATATACAATATAACATTAAATGTATATCGATGATATTTTCATCTACATTTAATAACTTACAAATCGAGGGAGAAAATGAACTACAGAAAATTACTATTATTCGGGATTTTTTTAGTTTCTATTGTCCTTATCGGCTCAAATATGGCATTTGCTGAAGATATTTCACAAAATGACACTATTGCCATAAGTGAAAGTGACGATATTCAAACTTCATCCCAAACAATAAGTGCTGGTTCAAACAGTACTGACATACAAAACATTATAGACGGCATGTCTGATGGAGATACCCTGAATTTCGAACAGGGAACCTACACAGACATTTGTATTTATATAGATAAAAGCATTACAATAAATGGAAACGGCGCAACTTTAATAGGATATGATTCACCTGGAGAAAATAACACCAACATTCCTACAAAAGTTAGAGATACGACAGCTGATGGAGGATATGCAATAACAAACTTTGCAACTCTATATTTATTAAATACAACTAACCTATCCATGAACGGATTGACAATAGTTGGAATTGATTCATCAATTTACTCCAATGCAGCTTTATACATTAGTCAGGTATCCGGATTAAAGCTTGAAAAAAATACAATTGATGGTTCATCATGGGGTATTTATATGACTGCTTCACCTGATGGAACTATTTCAAACAATATAATTAAAAATCAAAAAACAACAGGATTATTAAACTTTGGATCTGCAAGAACTTTAATTACCAACAATACTGTAATCAATGCTAAAAATCATGGTATTGATGTAAGACATGGTACCGGACCAAATGTTCAGGTAATCAACAACACCGTTATTGGCTCAAAAGAGGGAATTTATCTTATGCACTCCAAAGGCCATACCGCTACACAAAATACCTTAATAAACTGTACCATAAGTTCAATTACTTGTTATGGTTCATCAGAAGTTAACCTATATGATAATACAATGCGCAAATCAAGAATTGGTATATTATTAGGTGGAGGATATCAAAATATCACTATTGGAGAAAATACTTTCCAATTAGACAATTTGCCATTCCCACCAACATTCGTATATTATGTTGCAACTGCACAATCTGATTACCAAAGTGCAACTAATGATATTGGAGTTTACAGCGATCCAAGTTCATATGAAGTGGCATATTCAAATGAAACTGATATTCCAACTCCAAAAGAAATCACAATTGATTATGATAGCATTTTAACTCCAACTGGAACTACATATGATGTTCCAAGTGATGCAAGTTCAACCGAAATCCAAAATATCATTGATTCAATGAACGATGGAGATACATTAATCTTTGCTGAAAATGCAATATATAACGACATTTGTATTTATACTGATAAAAACATTAAGATTATTGGTAATAATGCAACTTTAATTGGATATGACAGACTTAACAGTAGTGATGTATCAGAAAAAGTAAGAAAACAAAGCAGTGATGGAGGATATGCAGTAGCTTACTATGCAGTAATATATTCATTGAATAACACCAATGCTGTAATTTCAGATTTGAATATTATTAGCAAATATCCTGGATACAACCCAACAAAAGTAATGCCGACTACTGAAGAATATAAAACCGCAGGAATTTATGCGGATGCAAGCAAAAACTTAACTATTACCGGATGTGACATAGACGGTGCATCTTTCGGTATTTTCATGCAATATTCTGGAGATTCCATTATTACAAATAATAATATCCATAATCAATATACCAACGGTATGATTAACTTCGGATCACCTAGAGACATTATTGCAAACAACACCATTACTAATGTAGTTAACCACGGTATTGATGTAAGACACGGAACCGGTCCGAATGTTATTGTATTCAACAATACAATTAATGGTGCTAAAGAAGGAATTTACCTTATGCACTCAAAAGGACACATGGTCTACAACAACACCATTATGAATGCAAAAATTGCATCAATTACCGCATATGGTTCAGGAAATGAATACATATTTAATAATTCTATGATTGGAAGTAGAATTGCACTATTGCTTGGCGGAGGATACTATAATGTTACAGTTGGTCCTAATACATACAATTTAGACTTCTTACCGTTCCCACCAACATTCGTGACCTATATTGCATTTGCTGACTCAAAATATCAAAGTGTAGATGACGTACAAGGAACTTACAGCGATGGTGGAAGCGATGGTCCTTCCTATGTCTCTCCTGCAACAATAATTGCAGAGGATTTAATGAGCAACTGTACTGAATTTGATTATACAGCTACATTAAAAGATATAAACGGAACTGAAATAGATAATGAAACTTTAGTATTTGAAATTAATGGAAAAACATATTCTGCCATAACTAATTCATCAGGAATTGCTACAATTTCCCTAATATTACCTAATGGCGAATATCAAATTAAAGTAAACTTCAAAGGAAATAGCATATTAGGTAAAAAAACTGAACAAGCAATGATTACTGTTGATAGTCCTAATGCAGTTGAATTAGTAGCTCCTGAAATAGAAATGTATTACAAAAATGGTACCAAGTTCCAGATTTCATTAACATCCAATGGAACCGGATTGGCTAATGAAACAGTCATCATCAACCTCAATGGTGCAAATAACACACGTACAACTGATGATAATGGCATTATTAATATGAATATTAACTTAAATCCTGGCGAATATGATGTGACAGTATATTACGAAGGCAATGAGAAATATGACCCTGCACAAGTTGATTCTAAAATAACCATTTTAAGCACAATTGATGGAAAAGACATTACAAAAATATACAAAAACGGTACCCAATACTATGCCACATTTGTTGACGGTCAAGGAAATCCATTAGCTAATGGAACTGATGTAAAATTTAACATTAATGGTGTAATGTATCAACGTAAAGTTAATGAAAATGGTACTGCAAGATTAAACATTAATTTAAATCCTGGAACTTACATTATTACTGCAATAAACCCAGTTAATAATGAATCTAAAGCAAATACTATTAATGTTCTTTCAAAAATAACTGAAAATAACGATTTGGTAAAATATTTCAGAAACGATTCACAATATATAGTAAAAATATTAGATGATGAAGGCAAACCTGTCGGTGCAAACGAAACTGTTGTATTTAACATTAATGGTGTAATGTATGAAAGAAAAACAAATGAATCCGGACATGTTAAATTAAACATTAATCTTCAACCAGGAGATTACATAATTACTGCTATGTATGGTGGATGCAGTATCTCCAATAACATTACAGTTAAACCAATTTTAACTGCCGACGATATTACAATGAAATATCGGGACGGAACCAAATTTAAAGCCAAATTAGTTGACGGTCAAGGAAACGCATTTGTAAATCAAAATGTTACATTCAACATCAATGGAGTATTCTATAACAGAACCACTGATAGTGAAGGAATAGCTAGTTTAAACATTAACTTAATTTCTGGAGAATATATTATCACTTCAATATATGACCAAGCAGCCATTTCCAACACAATAAAAATTACAGCATAAGTAAATGATTTTCATTTACTTCTTTTTTTATTTTTAAATATTAAATACCAAATAATTAGGAATAACTAAATTTAAAGCTAATTTTTAGTTTAAACTAAAAAATAAACCACATAATTTAAATATACTTGATACAAATATAAAATTAAGTGATTATATGGGAAAAACCAACTATCTGACAAGAGAAAATAATACTCAGAAAGTTTTTTTAACTGAAGACACCATCGACATAATCAGATTATTAAATGAAAATTATCCCTACATAATTGATTCCATTAAAAAAGAAAATTTCATTTTAAAGAGTGAAGAATGCAACCTATTTAAAGAATTAGTGTTTGACAATAAAGTAGTTGGTTTCTGCTCTTATGACTTTTCAAGAGAATTTATGACAGCTGCTTTAAATAACATCTACATTTTACCAGAATTCAGAGGAAATAAGTTATTTAAAGAAGAGCTGGAAAAAACAATGGCTGAACATAATAAGCCAAGCATTATGGAACCGACACGACTTATAATAGAAATATTAATCAAATATGGCTATGCAAAAAAGATTAACGACAATATTGTTGCATGCGCTATTGAATTAATAGTGCCAGGAGAGCATGTCATAGCCAACAAGGAAATAAAAAATGAAGAAGAGCTATCAACCCATTTTTACGATTTAAACATCTGCGCTTCAATCCACATACTTGACATTAACGAATGTTTAATAGCCTACAGTTTAACATTGAATGATGACATCATCAGATATGACTGTTTAGAAAAGAGATCCAAAATCAATGACAGTTATTTCGAAGAGATTAAAGAGCTATTTATCCAAAAAGATGAAGAAATTCTAAAAATATTAGTGGAACTGGAAGAGCAACTTCCTTTAAAGAAATATGATTTAACGGAAGTTATTGGAAGCGATGATGAATTCTCACCATATATCGAAACATTAATTGATGACGCTCATGTTACTTATTCAAAAGCATTGAAAATAAAAAAACAGATAAAAGAGGAATATGAAGCGGGAATGATTTTAAACGAATCGTTATTAATCAGATTAGCATATCTGTTCAACATTCCCGAAGAGCCAAGTCTGGTAACACACGATGAAAAATGCCCCTATTGTGAAATGCCTGTTGACAGCCATGACAAATACTGCCATTACTGCGGAATAAACCTGGCATACAACCCAAATGATGTTGAAAATACATTAATTGAATCCATTAATCAGTTCAATGATGAAATCGACTCTGATGAAGATATCAGATACATTGCATACAAGTTTTTAAAAATGATATATGAAAAAATAGACTTTAAATATGCAATGTTTATGACTGAAAATAACTTTAATATCAGTTTCAAAACATTGCAGAAATACTTAAAAGAAAATAACTATATTGAAAATGAAGCTCTTACCTCCGATGGAATAGATTTCCTAAATAACCACCCATTGCATTACTATGAAAAATATGATATGGGCATAGTGGATTATACAAAATTTGAAGAGTATTTCTGGCAAAATTCCAATTTGGACGGGAATGAAATCTGCTTAAAGTTTCTTGAAAAATATGACGGCAGAGATATCGATGAATTAAAAGAAGAAATTAAAAAAAATAGTTAATACATTTTTCTTTTAGACCATGCCATATAGACAATGAATATTCCAATGAACAATAAGACTATCTGTGGAAATATTGCAAAGAAAATTGCAGGAATTATTTTTAGCTCAGCCAACATCCATAAAACCGCATAAATAATCAGTAAAATTCCAAACAACAGGGCAATTTTGTTAATATAGCTTCTTATCGTATACTCATCTAAACCCGGAATAGGCATCAAAACACCTTATAATTCTTTTGTACCTTCAGAAGTTCCAACAATAACACGGTCTACCATCTGTGAAAATATTCCGTTTTCAACAACTCCTGGAATAGAGTTTAAGTCAATTTCCAAATGTTGAGGACTGGCTATTTCATCAAATTTGGCGTCAATAACGAAATTGCCATTGTCAGTTATTACAGGACCATCTTTTCTTTGGGCCATTCTGATTTTACATTGAGCACCCATATCCTCTAAAGTCTGAATTACAACACGGGATGCATCAGGAATTACTTCAACTGGCACTGGAAATGTTCCCAATTCATCGACCACTTTAGATTCATCGACTATGACAATAAATTCTTTAGCTGCATAATCAACTATTTTTTCTTTAGTGTGAGCTGCTCCACCACCCTTAATAAGATTAAAATCTCCATCAACTTCATCTGCACCATCTACAGAAAGGTCAATGTCATTTTCTTCCAGGGTGGTTATTGGAATATTCCATTTTTTGGCAAGTAATAATGATTGAAATGAAGTTGGAATCCCTTTTACATTAATTCCTTCTTCAGCCATCCTCATACCAACTTTTTCGATGAAATAATGAGTTGTAGAACCGGTTCCTAACCCCAAAACCATTCCATCTTCAACATATTCAGCAGCTTTATATCCTGCATTTTTTTTACTAGAATCATTTTTACTAGCATTTTTCATAATTAACACCAAAAATTAAATAACAAAACCCAATGTTAGCTTATTAAGTATAAATCCTTTTTTACACTCTTCCTTATGTTTTCCTTGATTTTTAAGGACGATACATTTATCTTTATCCATTAATCCTTCAGGGAAACATAAATCATGGAATTCACAATCTTCATCACATTCAGGAGCACCATATGTAAAAGTTGAACCTTCAAAAATATTTTTGGATGTTGTCAAAACATCAATTTCAGCCCTTTCAACTTCAACAGGAATTACAAGATTTTGAGAGTGAATCGGACATTTCTGCTCATTATCTTTAACATCCGTAATTACATATTTCCGGTTTAATTCCAAATTACCAATGCAAGAAGATTTAAATCTGCAATTTTCACACTCCGGAGCAGAACCTAAAAAAACAAATTCAACACCTTTTTGAGCTAAATCCTTACCAATTAATGTAATCATTAAATCACCTCGGTATTTTGTGCCAATTCATAAGCGGCTTCTCTTGAAAATCCATTATCTCCTAAAATTGTGTATCTTTCAGGTCTTATTTTATGAGCCATCAGTAATGCTTCAATCACATCATCATCATTGATTCCTAACTCCTTAGCATTAATTGGTGCTTCAACAGCCTTAAGACAATTCCTTATGAATTCCCAATCGTCACCATATAATGCCATCATCAATATAGATCCAACACCGCATTGCTGACCATGCAATTTTGGTTTATCAAGTATCTTATCAAGAGCATGTGAAAACATATGTTCAGATCCGCTGGCAGGTCTGCTTGAACCTGCAATACTGATTGCAGTACCGCTGCTGAATAATGATTTCATAACAATCCTTGCACTTTCCTCAAGGCCAGGTTTAATGTTTTGAATATTATTGGTAATTAACTTAGCAGACATTATTGAAAGTGATGCTGCTGATTCACTATATTCAACATGCTTTAACCTATGGGCCAATTCCCAGTCCTTAACTGCAGTAAAATTTGATATTAAATCAGCACAACCTGCAGACAATAATTTAAATGGAGAATCTGCAATAATATTACTGTCTCCAATAAGAGCTATTGGTGCATTGGCCTGAACGGATGTAGACCTGTTAGGATTTTTGATTGAAGCTAAAGGAGATACAATACCATCATGTGAAGCGGTAGTTGGCATGGAAACAAAATAAACATCCTTATTAAATGAAGCATATTTTGCAACATCAATTACTTTTCCTCCGCCAACACCTACAACAAGAGTATCAGAGTCAATATGTTCTTCCACTTCCTCAACACTTTCAAATGAAGCATCATCAACAATTTTAACATCAACTTCATAATCATTTTCTTCAAGGTTGTCAATTACATATTTGGCCCCTGCATCATAAGTGTGGTGTCCTGTGATAATTAGAGTCTTTTTTGACAAGTGCAAGCTTTCAAAAATCTCTGCAGTTTCATAAATAACGTCAGGACCTATGTAAACTTCACGAGGCATTTGTATTTTCCGATGATTCATAAATATCTCCTAAAAAAATAACTATACATTTTTTATATATGATTTCATTATATTAAAAAACTTTTCATTTTAATTTTAAATAATATTAAAAACATATATTTGAATACTATAAAAAAATTAGGTGATATGGTGGAAAATTTTAGTGAATGGTTTCATGACATTTTAGAAGAAGCAAACATTACAGATTCAAGATACCCTATTAAGGGAATGGCAATTTGGATGCCTTACGGATTTAAAATAAGAAAATACATGCTTGAAATAATTAAAGAATTACTCGATAAAGATCATGACGAAGTATTATTCCCATTACTTGTTCCTGAAGGAGAATTGGCTAAAGAGGGAGAACATATTAAAGGATTTGAAGAGGAAGTTTATTGGGTTACAAAAGGCGGTGTAAATGATTTGAATGAAAAATTGGCCTTAAGACCTACCAGTGAAACTGCTATTTATCCGATGTATTCCTTATGGATCAGGTCACACATTGACTTGCCAATCAAATATTATCAGGTAGTTAACACATTCAGATACGAAACAAAACACACAAGACCTTTGATTCGTGTCCGTGAAATAACCACATTTAAAGAAGCACATACTGCACATGCAACAAAAGAAGAGTGTGCACAGCAAATTGAAGACTTTATTGAAATCTATAAAGAGTTTCTAGATAGTTTAGCAATCCCATATCTAATCTCAAAAAGACCTCCATGGGATACTTTCCCTGGTGCAGACTACACCATGGCTTTTGATATCATAATGCCTGATGGAAAAACATTGCAGATAGGTACAATCCACAATTTAGGCCAGAGCTTTGCGAAAACATTCGACATTACATTTGAGGATAAGGACGGTGAACACAAATATGTCTACCAGACCTGTGCAGGAGTATCCGATCGTATTGTTGCTTCAATCATTGGAGTTCATGGTGATGAAAAGGGTTTGCGCCTTCCGCCAATGGTTTCACCTAACCAAATCACAATAATTCCAATTTTATTCAAAAAAGGAAAAGAGGAAGTAATGGCCAAATGTATGGAAATCAAGGCTGCACTTGAAAATGCAGGATTGCGCGTCAACATTGATGACAGAGACATCAGACCGGGCAAAAAGTTCTATGACTGGGAATTGAAAGGAACACCTTTAAAATTAGAGATTGGACCAAGAGACTTGGAAAACAACATTACAATAGCTATGAGACGTGATGAAGGAGAAAAAATCGAATTAACATTAGACGATGATTTAGTAGGCAATGTCAAAGATTTGCTTGACAAATACTATGAAAATCTAAAAGAAAGTGCTTGGAACTTCCAGTCCGAACATGTCAAATTCACAGAAGATATTAATGAAATCTCCAATATCATTGAAGCAGGAAACGTTGCTGCGGTTAACTGGTGCGGCGAAGAAGAATGCGGAAAACAGATTGAGGAAAAAACCGGCTACGATGTCTTGGGCATTTACAAAGATGCTGAAGAAGGTGCCAAATGCATAGCTAGCGGAAACGATGCAAAATATGTTGCATTAATAGCTAAAACATACTAGTGATTAAAATGGATAACATTTATGCAATAATACCTGTTAGCAAGTTTAAAAATGCTAAAACCCGTCTTTCTCCTTTTTTAACAGAGGAAGAACGGGAAAAATTATTAAAAGCAATGCTACATGACGTTACTGACACGTTAAAGAAGTATGTAGATAAAATATTCATCATAAGCAGGGATGAAGAGGTATTGAGTTATGCTGAAAAGTTAAATTTAGATACTATCCTGGAAGATGAAAATTCCAATTTAAACAAGGCTTTAGTTCAGGCAATGAAATACTGTAAAGGAAAAGCAAAAAAAATCATTATAGTCCCATCAGATGTTCCTTTAATTGGAAAAACCAATGTCCAAATGTTAATTGACGCATCAAAAAGTCTTGATTTTATCATTGTCCCATCAAAAGGCGGCGGAACAAACATGATAATCATGAAGCCTATGGCAATACGCACAAGATTTGAAGGTTTCAGCTACAAGGAACATGTGCAGGCCGCTGAGAGAAAAAAACTGAATCCACAGGTACATGATTCATTTTTCATGGCATTGGATGTCAATACTGCTCAGGATTTAGGGGAAATAATGATTCATGGTGAAAAAACCCATACCCGAAAATATCTAAAAGAACTGAAAGTTAATGTTGAACCATTCCGTGGAAATGAACGTTTAAAAGTTACAAGAGGCTAAATTATGGTTGTAATGTCAATTGCAGGTGTTGACCCCTCAGCTGGAGCCGGAATTTTTGCTGATTTAAAGACATTTCAGGCACATGGAGTTTATGGCTGCGGAGTTGTAACTGCCCTAACCGCACAAAATCCTAATAAAGTATTCTCTCTAAGCCCTGTCGATAAGGATTATGTGGCAGAACAGATTGATGCAGTTCTGGATGCATACGACATTACATACATTAAAACAGGCATGCTTTACTCACCAGAAATAATTAAACTGGTTTCAAAAAAGATAACCGAATATGATTTAAAGGCAGTGGTTGATCCCGTAATGGTTGCAACCTCCGGTGGAGATTTAACCAAAAGTGATTTGGCAGATGCCTTAAATAAATATCTGCTTCCAAAATCCATTTTAACCACACCGAATATTGAAGAAGCTGAAAAATTAACCAATTTAAAAATCAATACAAAAGAAGATGCTATAAAAGCAACGGAAAAAATTCCATGCAACTCCTTAATAACCGGAGGACACTTGGATGGAATTAATACCATGAGAATTAATGGCGAAATCATAATTGAAAAGCAGGAACTGATTGAAAGTGATAATCTCCATGGAACCGGATGTAACTTATCATCAGCAATTGTAGCCAATTTAGAAAATGGAAATGATTTGGTTAATTCATGCTTAAAATCATTTGATTATGTTTATAAAGCTATTGAAAATGGAGATTACGGAACTCTAATAGCTAAAATGTAAAAAAAGTTAAAAAAGAAATAGTTTTAAGACTATTCTTCCATATCAAGTTTATCAACAATGGATTCCTGAATTTTCAAGAATTCCAGTGAATCTCTTTTTCTTGGCCTTTCCAAATCGACAGAAATAATTTCGGCAATTTTTCCAGGATCTTTATCAAGAAGGACAATTTTATCTGCAAGATAAACCGCTTCATCAACATCGTGAGTTACAAAAACAATGGTATTTTCAAATCTTTTCCAAACTCCTATCAGCTGTTCCTGAAGCTTGTGTCTATTTTGCATGTCCAATGCAGAAAACGGCTCATCCATAAGCAAGATAGGTGAATGATTAAGCAAGGATCTGATAATTGCAACCCTCTGTTTCATACCACCGGAAAGTTCATGTGGATAGCTATCTTTAAAGTCAAGCAAACCAACACTTTTAAGATATCTTTCAGCCGCCTGAATATTTTCCTCTTTGGAACCGCCTGAAATTTCAAGACCGAAAGTCACATTTTGAAGAACAGTCAACCAAGGGAACAGTGAATATTGCTGGAAAATAACAGCCCTGTCTCCAGATGGCTTTTCAACAACTTCCCCATTGGCTACAATCTCGCCGGAAGTAGGCTGGTCAAGACCTGCAATTAAACGAAGAAGGGTGGTTTTGCCACAGCCTGATGGGCCAAGCAAACATATCAACTCACCATCATTTATTTCTAGGTTGATATCTTCCAAAACAGATAAGTTTTTTCCTCTTCCATCAAAGGATTTGTTAATATTTTTAATTTCAATTGACATTCAAAACACCTACCAGAAAATCCTTTTTTGTGCAAGTCCAAATACGTAATCAAGAACCAAACCAATTAATCCAATAACCAACATACCTACAACAGTTGTACCTGTATCAAAGAGGTTTGTAGCTGTTAAAATCATATATCCTAAACCACTACTTGAACCAATCATTTCAGCTGAAATTGTACACATCAATGCAATTCCAACACCAACTTTAAGTCCGGAAACGATATATGGGACAGCAGACGGCAATATTACTCTTCTGAGAACATTCCAGTCATTTGCACCCAATGTCTGTGCAGATTCAATCAATACCTTATCAGTTCTTTTTACACCATCAAGAGTATATACCAAAATCGGGAAAACACAACCCATGAATATGATAAATACCGCAGGAACTGTACCGATTCCAAACCACAATATTGAAAATGGAATCCATGCTACAGGAGGTATTGGCCTTAAAATACTAATAATAAATGAACCTAAATCTTCTAAAGTCTGATACCATCCCATAAGAATTCCCAATGGTATAGCAACAACAGATGCCAATATCAAACCGGAAAATACTTTGAATAAAGTGTCAATAGTATTTTGAAGCAATTTTCCGGATTGTAGAATATTAATTGCAGAATATACTACAGCAACAGGACTTGGCAATACATACGGTCTCACTAAATGAAGGCCATCTGTTATGACATACCAAAAAATAATAATCGCAACGGGTAAAATAAAGGGTAAAATTTTTCTTTTATTCATTACATCACTTATATTAAAATTTTATATAATAAGTTAATTTGAATTTTATTATATTAAAACTTTAAGAAAAAATCAATGTTGTCAAGCTATGATTTTTAGATTTTTTTAAAATCAGTTTTTGATGTTTGATTTGCATTCTTGATGATAATAATTGTCTTTATATCCTTTTTCGTTTGTTGGTGCTTCATTTGTATATGCAAATTATTAAAGAAAGACCAAGAGCATTTGACAAATATACAAAACAAATATAAAAAAGAAGAATAGAAAAATTATCTATTTTGAATACAATAAACCTACACCATAATTGATAGATAATATAAGGAATCCACCAAGAATGACATCAGTTATCATGGTACCGATAGCTGGAACAACTGTTACTACTCCCAAAATTAAAACATAAACAATCAAAAGAATGTGTTCGACTATTAAGAATAAGATAATCTTTAATATTCCAATTCTTTTTACATCCTCAACTACTTCACCAATATTTATTGCATAACCGATACTGTGGGATATAGCATATCTTGATTGAGCAACTACTCCAAGTATTCCAAATACGATAAATATAATTAGTGCAAAAACTGCCCAAATTCCTAAAGATCCGACAATGTGGCCAAATCCTGCTCCAATTACACCAAACATAAATAGGAGAACAAGAGTTATAATAATCGGAATAATGAAATAAAATAAAAATACAACAAACAGTTTGAGACCATCTATAAAATTATTTTTAAAATCAAAACCAGGTATTTCCTTTGAATTGTCAATTCCTCTTTTAGTTACATTGACTGTATAGCCAGCCACAACAAATGAAAACAACACCGCAATTATGAATGCAATGATAACAATAAATGAGTCTTGTCCAAATATTTCACCTAAACTAGCATCCAAATCACAAATAATCATACCAAGACCTACCATCAGATATTTAGTTAAATCTGAAAATGGATAGGAAAATGACTTTGAAAAAATATCGCCTAAACCCATATATTCACCTTATAGTAATTTATTTTAAATAAAAAAACACTATTTTAGTGTTATATGATAATTTTGTTTTAACAAATATTTAAAGATAACAATTCTGTCAAGAAAGATTTTTTCTTATTTTTTAATATTTAAAAAAATCTAAAAATCATAGCTTAACAGCATTGAAAAAAAAATAGAAAAAATGTAGAATGAAAATTCTACACTTATTCAGCATCAGCCACTTCAATGGCTTCAACTTCAATTTCATTAATATAATCATCACCGAGAACTGATTTAGTACTTAATGCACCAAATAGCATAGTTGATAAATTATGTACAAATGAAGATGTATTTGGCGTAATAATGCCTAAAGCGCCTAAAACAAGCAAGGTACCATTTACAGCAACAATTCTTCGGTAATTAGTGTTAATTTTATCAAACATGCCAGTACTTAACTTTCTTAATGTAACAAGATCATGCAAATCGTCTGATAAAAGTGAAATATCTGCTACTTCACGTGCAATATCAGAGGAATGCTTCATCGATACTGATACATCAGCCGCTGCAAGAGCCGGTGAATCGTTTATACCATCACCAACCATGATAACTGTTTTGCCCTCAGCTTTTAATTCTTCAACAAATCTAGATTTATCTTCTGGTAGTACTTGTGAACGGTACTGGGTAATGCCTAAAGCTTTAGCACTGGATTTTGCAGCACTTTCACTGTCTCCAGTAAGCATGATTACATTTTCAATACCTAATTCTTTTAGTTCTTCTATGACATACTTTGCTTCATCACGTATAGGGTCATCAATACAGATGAGACCTTCAAGTTTACCATCAATTGCCATATAAACAACAGAATGTTCCTGAACTTCTTTTTTGATTTTCTTTTCCTGGATTTTATTTATTCTAATACCTTCATCATCAAACAAGAAGTGTCTGCTGCCTATAACAACTCGCTTATCATCATAAGTAGTTGCAATACCATGAGCTACAATGTATTCAACTTCACTGTGGTCTTCCTCATGCTTAATTCCTTCTTCTTCAGCATGCTTTACAATAGCTGTTGCAATACTATGTGCAAAGTGCTCTTCAATACATGCCGCCATTCTCAAAATATCTTCTCTAGTGTATCTTTTTGTCATTGGGAAAACATGAACAACTTTTGGAGAAGCATTAGTTAAAGTTCCAGTTTTATCAAATACAATTGTATCAGCAGTAGCATATTTTTCAAGGAATTTTCCACCTTTTACCATCATACGATTATCAGATGCTTCACGCATTGCAGATATGATAGATAATGGAGTCGTCAGCTTAATCGCACATGAAAAGTCAACCATCAATACAGATAATGCCCTTGTAGCATTTCCAGTAAGCAGGTAAGTTGCGGCAGTTGCAAGGAAACTGTATGGGACAATTGAATCAGCCAATCTTTCTGCCTGACTTTGGGCATCAGCCTTTAATTCTTCGGAGTTTTCAATCAAATCAACAATCTTATTTAATCTTGTCTCCTTATTGATTGAATAAACTTCAACAATAATATTTCCTTCTTCTATTACTGTTCCTGCATGAACCGTTTTGCCAGGACTTTTATGTACAGCCAATGGTTCTCCAGTCATTGAAGCCTCATTAACCATTCCATCTCCGTCAACTACTTTACCATCCACAGGAATTACGTCTCCCATATGAACTTTAATTTTATCTCCTTTTTGGACATCTAAAGCAGGACATTGTCTTTCCGTACCGTCATCTTCAACAAGCCATACAGTATCAATATTTAAAACCAAACTATCTTTTAATGTACTTTTTGCTTTTTGTACTGTATAATCCTCTAATGCATCAGATATTGACAATAGGAACATCATTGAAGTTGCGGGCCCATAGTCTCCCATCCATAAAGCGCCAGCAACAGCTGCCCCATCAAGAAGTGCAACATCTACTCTGAAACTAGTTAAACTATCAAATCCTTCCCAAAGGAATTTTGAAGCATGTAAAAAAGTTAAAAATGTCTTAATAGGAATTGGATAAAATATCCTACCGAATAACCTACGTGCAAACATTTTAGTCAGCTTAAGCAAGAAATCATCAGTAATCTCTTTTGAAATTTGGAGCTGCGTAGGTTCTCCCTCAACTAAATCATCCATCGTGATTGAATTTAAAATTTTGAAAATCTTATTTTTATTTTCAACATCATCATAATATATTAAAATACTTCCATTCCTATGAGATGTGTACACTTCATGAATAAAGTGATTTTTTAAAAGTAATGAAGCAAGACCATAACCTTCCTCTTTAGTAAAAGCCCATTGGCCTGAACGAACTCTTAAACGAGTTCCTTTATCGTACATTACTTGATATTTCATTTCTACACTACCGGGACAATCTATTCTTCGTCTTCTTCATCTTCTTCGTCTTCAATGTAGATTTCTTTTTTTACATCAGCATTAGCATCAATTACAATTTCCTCAGCTTCTTCTTTCATGTCTTGGAAGCATTCTTCTGCATCTTTTTTAGCTGATAAAACAGCAGCCATACCTTTAGTACAGGATTCTTTTACAGTTTTTGATTCCAACAATTTTTTAGCAATAATTGCAGTTGCAATACCACCAGCGAAAATTAATGCATGCTTATGTTTCATTACTTTATCAAAATATTCATTTTCTTCCATATTATTCTCTCCCTAATATTATTTTATACATATTGAATCAGTACAATCCAATAATAGACATATATTTATTGGCAATTATATATAAGTTTTAGGTCAACCTAAATTTTTTCAAAAAAATATTTTACAATATTTCAAAATCATATGTCCAAACATACAAAATTAAGCACAAAATATATTATTGATAAAGTCAAATATTACTTACATTACATTTGATGGTGATGAATTTTGAATGAACATAAAAAAATATTTTCAAAAATAGGGTTTAATTATTTACTTCTCGCATTGATTCCCATTATACTTCAAATAGTGATAATAAATATCCTTGCATTATGGGACGGAACCTTAATAAAAAATATTAATGTACAGACAATAATTTCAGCCGTAACTAATTACATTATAATATTGCCTATCTTTATTTTATTAATGAAAAGGATAGAATCTAGTGATATATCCAAAGAAAGACTGGGAATAAAGAAATTTATAACATACATTTGTATTGCCATGACATTAATGTGGATCGGGAACATAATCGGAATGATAATAACAACAATAATAGGAAATACTGTTGCAAATGATGTTGTAAACCCAATAGAGAAATTAATTCAAAATTCAAGCATTTATATTAATTTATTAGTGATAAGTATACTGGCGCCAATTTTTGAGGAAATCTTTTTCAGAAAGTTACTGATTGACAGAACAATAAAATATGGTGCAAAATTATCAATACTCTTATCAGCATTATTATTTGCATTATTCCATGGTAACTTAAGCCAATTTTTCTATGCATTCCTTCTTGGAGGATTTTTCGCATATATCTATATTAAAACAGGCAACGTAATCTATTCAATAATATGTCATGCTATTGTAAACCTTTACGGATCAGTAATCAGCACATTTTTCAATTTATCAATACATAACCTGCAGAATGGAATATCAATGGCAAATATTGGAGATATTGCAGTAGTAGCATTTTATATTATATCATTAATTATAATCTGGTGTATAGGCCTATATACAATATTTAAAAATTACAAAAACATAGAATTTGATGATGAAAACCGAGAAATATATCTGGAAAAACCCCTCCGTACAGTATTTTTAAATCCCGGAATGATACTATTCATATTATATCATATTGTGATAATATTAATGTCCTTGAACATTATTTAACAAAAAAAATAGGGTGTCCGCCAAAATTGATTTTTGATTTTTTGTCGAAAAATTTTTTAGCCTAATTTTTATTATTTTTCTAATATTATTTCAGATTTTTATTTATTTTTATTTATTCAAGTTATTTATTTTTTAAATCACTATTTGATTAC
>NZ_JAZTXC010000141.1:0-26001 GCF_045636185.1 Methanobrevibacter sp.
AATTACTATTAAAAATATTAATCAAAAATATAATTAAAAACTGCTCAATAAAAATGCCAATATGCTTAATCATAATTTGATAATATTGACAAGATTTATCAAAACAAAATGTTGAAAATAATGGAACAATTTCATTATATACTTTTAATGAATAACTAAAAAGACGAGAAATTAAAAGATAAAAAAATCAAAAACTAGTTAAAATATCATCCATAAATATAATTAAAACCTGCTCAATAAAAACATCCCCATGCTCAATTAAAAATTGATAATATTGCAAATATTCTACAATGAAATATCACCCAATTATACAAATTTATATTAAACATAGACTCCAAATTTTATTACAGAAATGTTGCCAGAAAAGCTGTAAGCAAAACATCTTTTTTACGGGAATATGTGAACCCTAAATTTTAAAATGAAAAAAAAGAAAATAAATTTTAGATTTATTTCTTAAATTAGTTTATCAGGTGTTTCTTCATCAAACCATCCTCTTTTAACACCAATATAGTATACTGCAAACACTGAAACTAAATTAATTATTATATCTACAGCAAAATCCATATAAGAGAGTGTTGATGAAATTGAACTTACACCTAGAGCTACGGCGAAAAAAGCCATTAAATTATTAATTGAATGAATTGCCGAGGATGCCTCCAAACCACTAGTACGCCAAGATAACCATCCAAAAAGAATCCCTGTAATACCCATAGATATTACACCAATAGAATTGTATGAATGGACTATAGCAAAAATTATGGCTTGAATAATAATAGCCAAAACTGGAATATTAAGCCATCCCCCAAAAGTTTGCATCAAAAGACCACGGAACACATGTTCTTCAGCAATACATTGAGCAGATATAAGAATTAAAGATATAACCATAGCCATTAGAGAAACTTGAGTTTTGCTTCCAGATTCATTGCCCATTAATAGAGACACCAACAAAAAAATCAAATATATTGCTAAAGGAATAGACAAACATTTGAAATAGATTTTCCAATTCCATCCTCCACGGGAAGAAGAATAAGAAGAAAACGGCCTATCACGAACAATTTTAGAAGCAATATAAATTGCAGGAGCAAAAAGAACCATAGACAAATAAGAATAATAAACCGAAACATCAGACGTGTTTAAAGTTTCATATCCCCCCCCCTTGCTATGTCCCTAAAGACATTTGTCCCATATACTGCCTGAAAAACCAATGTTAAAATAAATTCAAATATTATATATAAAATTACCACAAGAACTAGAGTAATTAGTGGCTTATACCATTTATATTTCTCAAATGTTCTTGGAAAAGTAACATAATCAGGAAATTTATTATCATTTTCAATCATATTCAATTATATAATAAATCAAATATATGAAAATTTCTAAACAGACAGAATGAAAGTAAAAAAACCACAATATAGTATAATTAAACCTTTATTATGTGTGAATTATTTTGTACATTCATATATTTTTTCATTTCTTACCAACGCATATCTTTCGATTGTTTCGAGCCCAGATTTTTAATGAAATTCACCTTCAATAGTTCAAATCCACTTTCAGATATTCTTTGTTTAAAATCAGCACCATACAATCTCAGATGATCGAATTGGCCATAGTGTTTTTCCCTCAATTCAGGAGTATCATATTCTTCTTTTTCTAATGTTTTTGATTCATCATGAGACAGATTATATGAAACCCCCCTTCATAGGAACCAATATTAATGCAATGGCTTTTGGCTTTAAAACCATTATACAATTCATGCAATTCATTCACATCATCCGAAACATGCGAACACAAAATCAAGTCAAAATAATTATCACCATATGGAATTTCATGTAAATCTGTTTCCTCATCAGTCCATCATGAAAACTCAAAAACAAAATCCAAAAGTAAATAGAAAAAATTTATTAATCAAATGAAACTAAAAAGAAGTATTAAATAGAATCTCTTACAAATAATATACTAACGAAGGTGATAAAAATGCCTGAAACAGATTATTTAAAAATACCTCAAAACAGAGTTGGCGCTTTAATCGGTAAAAATGGAGATGTTAAAAAATCCATTGAAAAGTTAACCGGCACCATACTCGATATTGATAGTGATGATGGAACTGTTTATATCACTCCTCGCGAGGATATGGAAGATCCTTTAGGTGTTTGGAATGCAAATCACATTGTAAAAGCTATAGCTCGTGGTTTTAATCCAGAAGTTGCTATGAAATTAATTCATGATGACATTTATCTTGAAATTATAAAATTGACTTTGTATGTTGGCAAATCCAAAAAAGCTCTAGCCAGATATAAAGGCAGAATTATTGGTGCAAATGGTAAAACTCGTGAACTTATTACTGAGTTGGCCGACGTTGATATGGCTGTTTATGGTAAAACAGTTTCATTAATTGGTGAAATGGATAACATTTTAGTGGCTAAAGAAGCTATTGAAATGATTTTAAACGGTTCCAGACACAAATCCGTTTATGCCTTTTTAGAAAACAAAAAAGAAACCCTTAAACTTAGAGAATTTAAAGATCTTGTCGGAATTCATGATGATAAAATTGAGTTCAAAGACGGGATTGAATTTGATGAAGAAACATTACAGTAACATTAACATGTTACTGACTTACTTTTTTTATAGTGAAGTATTACCTAACTATTATAATAATGCTTTGAATATGAAAAATCATAATACATTATAGCAAAATATTATATAGTTCTACCAACATATATAGGTAGCGTAGTTTAGAAACTATATTCTTTACAATTTTTATTATTATTTTATTGTATATTTTTGAACGGACTAGGTATGGTACTGTAAAAATATTACTCGTCAAATGCTCTCGGATGTTATTTATATACTTATAAAATTAATAATTTTAATTATAAAAATTTCAAAAAAATATAGGAGGAAACATTTTGGTTCAACAACAAATGGGAATTGACTGGGATGAAGATTTTGATAGATTAACTCCTTCCCAGTTTTTCAGAAAAAACAAGCAAATGCTCGGTTTTACTGGTAAAATTCGTTCATTAACCATTGTATTTCACGAATTGATTACTAACAGTTTTGATGCATGTGAAGAAGCAGGAATACTGCCTGATATTGATATTGAATTAAAACGTGTTGATAAAGAATACTACATTTTAAGACACAAAGATAACGGACCTGGAATTCCTGAAGAGTATGTAATGCAGGTATACTGTATGATGTTTGCAGGATCCAAATTTAGAAACATCCAATCCAGAGGACAACAAGGTTTAGGTTGTAGTGGATGTGTATTGCTCTCACAAATGACCACAGGTAAACCTGCCCATGTAATTTCATGTTATAAAGAAGGAGATGAAATTAAAGGAGTTAAAATGAAATTCCAAATGGATGTTGAAAACAACCGTGGAATCTTAATGGAAAGAGAAGATTATGAAGGTGACGCAACTGGAGTTTGTATAGAATTACACTTTAAAGACGTATCATACTCCATGGCAGAGCAAGGTGCTTTTGAATATATCAGAAGAACCATGATTGGAAATCCTCATGCAAAAATTACATTTAGAGACCCGACAGGACACAAATATATCTTCAAAAGAGCAGCAGATGTTGTTCCAGTACAGCCAAAAGAAGTATTACCACACCCTAAAGGTGTAAGTGCTGACGATTTAATGACAATGGCCAAAAATACTGACAAAAGAAGATACAAAAGTATGTTAACTGCTTCAATGTCAAGAATGTCAAACAAAAGAGCAGATGAAATTGCTGAAATGACAGGAATTGATATGAACAAACGTCCTAAAGACATGACTTTCCCAGAAGCAGAAGCTATCGTTCACTGCTTTAAAAAGATGAAATTCATGGCCCCTCCAACTGATGGGCTTATACCAATAGGATCCGAACAAATTGAAAAAGGTATGAAACAAATCCTTAAACCTGAATTTGTAACCACAATAACCAGAAAGCCTGTAACTTATGCAGGAGGTGTATCATTTATTATTGAAGCAGGATTAGCTTATGGTGGAAATTCCGGTAGAAAAGTTAATGAACAAAGGAAATCTGAAATAATGAGATTTGCAAACAGAGTTCCATTAACATTCGATGCAGGAAGCTGTGCTATTACTGAAGCTTTAAAAAGCATTGACTGGAAACGTTATGGACTTAAAGATATGGACAATACACCATTAACTTTATTTGTCAATATTATTTCAACCCAGGTTCCATACCTCTCAACAGGTAAACAAAGTGTTTCTCCAGAACCTGAAATTGTTCAAGAAATCAGACAAGCTACAATGAAATTAGCTCGTCAACTCCAAAAGCACATTAGACAAAAAAGAGCAGCTAAAGAAAAAGAAAAACGTTCAAAAGTATTCGAAGAATATGTGCCGGTCATTATTGAAGAAGCTGCAAAACTTGGTGAAACCAACGTTCCTGAATATCAGGAAGTCCTCGCTAAAGTAACTAAAAGAGCTCTTGCAGAGTTGCTTGGTGAAAAGGTTGAGGAAGAAGAGGAAGAAGAAGAACTTGATGCAATCATCATGGAAGAACTTGATGAGCATGGATATGCAGTCGATGACGAACATAGTAACCTCAACTTCGATGAAGAAGAAGATACGGAAGGAGATTTTGAAGAATAGGTGATTAAATGGCTGAAATTAAAAAAGAAGGTAAATCACATAAAGAACTCAGAAAAGAATACACTTTTAACAAATTAAAAGGTTTAGGTGAAGAAATTATTGAAGAAATCGAAAAACAAAAAGTTCCTTCACTTAGAGTTCCTTCAAGAGGTACTGGGAACATCGTATATGATGATGCTAAAAGATACTACGTTTTAGGAGACAGATACGGTAGAAGGTCTCTTGGTAATGTAAAACAAATCAGAAAATTAGGTCAAATGGTTTATGTTGCTAATTTCTGTAAAGATTTAGTTGCAAGAGAAAAAACCGCTACCATAAGGGAAATGTATTATGTTTCTGAAGGTTGGGGAATTAGCTTTAAAACACAACAAGAATCAAACATTGTTGGAGAAGACTTGGAAGTTACATTAGGTACTACCCGTGAAGACTTAGGATTAATGCCCGAAGAAGACGGTGCATCAGTTTACGGAGACATCACCCTCTTTGATGAAGTGGAAATCAATGCAGCAAAAGTTGGAAAATCAGGTTATACAATTTCTCCTACAATCGACCAAGTTGAATTCCTCGATCACAATGTAGATAAGGTATTGGCAGTGGAAACCATGGGAATGTTCCACAGGTTAGTGCAGGAAAACGCTCACAAAAGATTTAATACATTGATTGTAGGGCTTAAAGGACAGGCTGCTCGTGCTACAAGAAGATTCATTAAAAGAGTTAATACCGAACTCGGTTTACCAGTTTACATCTGTAACGACGGAGACCCTTGGGGATTCCACATTGCACAGGTTATTATTTCCGGAAGTGCAAAATTAGCTCACGTTAATCATGATTTGGCAACTCCTGACGCTAAATTCATTGGAGTTACAGCATCAGACATTATCAATTATGACTTGCCTACTGACAAGCTTAAAGATGTTGACGTCATGAGATTAAAAGAGCTTTCCAAAGACCCAAGGTATAAAACTGATTTCTGGCAAACCGAAATTAAGAAAATGCTTAAGATTGGTAAAAAAGCAGAACAGCAATCTTTCTCAAAATATGGGCTTGAGTATGTTGTAGATACTTATTTCCCAGCTAAATTTGAAGAAATGGAAAATCAAGCATAGACACATGCTTTTTTCTTCTTTTTTTATTTTTTTTAAAAATTTTTTTAGCAAAAATTTATATACTAAAACTTCCATATACCATAGCAGGTATAGGTTGTGATATTTTGAAAAAATGTATGGACAGTGAAAATTTACATAGAAGACTTAAAAAAATCATCGGCCAGATTAATGCAATCGATCGTATGATTGATGAAGATATTCCATGTGAACAAATATTAATGCAGGTTAATGCTTCCAAATCCGCACTACATAAGGTTGGACACATTATTGTGGAAGGCCATTTGGAACATTGCGTTAAAGAAGCCATTGATCATGGTGATGTTGACGATGCATTAGGTGACATCTCAACAATTTTAGAATATTATTCTAGAATTTAATTTTTTTTAAAATATTCCTATACCCTAAGGAGTATACCTATATTTAGGAGTTGATAAAAATGATTTTAGAATGGGGAGAAGACAACGTGATAAAAATCATTTTCATAACACTATGTGCAATAAGTACAATAATGAGTTTTATAGTCAACATAATGATTTAGTTAACTATAAGTTTATATTTGTCGAATGATAAAGATATTAATATCAAATATAGGAGAAAATATCATGGCAATTGAAGAAAAAGAAATTAAAGTTATAGGAATGCACTGTCCTTCTTGCGTAAATGCTGTACAGTTATCATTAACTGATGTTGACGGTATTGAAGACGCAAAAGCAGATTTAGACTCAGGAATTACTAAAATCAAACTAGATGCCGAGAAAGTTAGTGAAGACGATATAAAAGAAGCTGTTGAAGAAGCAGGATTCAATGTAGAATGAATCCTCAACCATTTTCTTTTTTTTACCTATAGATTAACCTATATTAATATTCACCATTTTTTCAAGTAAACAATAAAATTAATTATACACACCATTAATTGATAATCCGTAACTCCAACGCCAATTTTAATGCGATGCCTTTTTAAGAATAATCTAAGTAAACTTCAATCATTATATCTGGTTAAAATATATGCAAGAATTGATCCTGCAAGATTCTGCCATACTGAATATAGTGCACCAGGAACTGTTGCCAAAGCCAAATTAGGGAAATGTGTCTTTGCAAGTCCTGCAGATAAACCTGAATTTTGAAATGAAAGTTCAATAGCTATAGTAACAATTTGTTTTCTGCCCATACCGGACAAACGTCCTATAACATAACCAATAAGTAATGCCAAACAATATTGCAAAATAATAACTGCAATAACTATCATTGAAGATGAAATAATAGCTTGCATATTTGCACCAAGAACACCAGCAATAATCAGACAAATAACAATAGAAGATAATGCCGGAAGATAATCCTTTAATTTTTCACAAAAATCAGGGAATTTATAATTTAAAAGTAATCCTAATGCAATCGGAATGATAACAATTTCTACGATAGATATAAACATTTCGGTTGGATTAAATGAAATATGATTTCCTATCAATATCAAGGTTATCAATGGAGTCAATATTGGAGAAATAATTGTGGATACGGCAGTTAATGACACTGATAATGCCAAATCACCTTTTGCAAGAAAAGTTATAACATCAGAAGCCGTTCCCCCAGGAACTGTTCCAACCAAAATAAGACCCGCTGTTAATGCAGCATCCAAATTAAATAAGGTGGCAAGAGAAAGCGCCAATAATGGCATTATTATATATTGGGCTGAAATTCCCACAGCTATTTCTTTAGGGCGTTTAAAAACCTGTATAAAATTATCTGCCGTTAACGTTGTACCCATTGTAAAAAGAACTAACCCCAAAAGTAAATTTAATACATTAATCCCATTATACTTACTTAAAACCCATTTAAATGAATTTGGATAAATACATGAGATACAAACTGCCAATAAAATAATTATAAAAAAATATTTCTCTATAAATTTAAAAACTCGTTTCATAATATCAAAAAAAATAAAAAATAAGGTTTAATATACATCAGAGTATAATAAACCAGTTGCTCTACCGGCAAAGAATGTTAAGTAAATACCGACAATACCTAATATTATTCCACCAACAGTACTATTCCAGCCCATGATTAATGCAGATATAAAGACTAATACAAATGCTATTACGAATACCATGATAATGAATAATAAAAGTCTGAGAATACCTACTCTTGAAATATCACCAATTGCTTCACCGATTGCTAAAGCATCTGCTAAATCTTCAGTTTTAGCTAATCTACATTGAGCCATGAATTGAGCTAAAGCGAAAACAATAAACAATATTAATGTTATTATATACATTATCCAGTCTCTTAAGAATAATCCTAAAATTGCAACAATGATTAATGGAATAATGTAATAGATTAATGATACAACCATTAATTTTACACCATTTATGAATTGCCTTAATATGTCGAAACTAGGTCCATCATTTCTTCTTTCAATTCCAAATTTAATAATATCCAATACATAACCGGAAATTATAAATCCAACAACAAGAGCAACAATGAATCCTATGAATCCGGATGCTAAAGTTTCAACAACTCTACCACCATTTATGGACATGACCATGCCGACTAATGAGCTTCCTACAACAACACCAACAAGAATACCTACAATGGCAAAAATAACAAATGATTTGATGTTGTTAAAAGGATATGATAATGAATCTTTTATTATTTCACCTAAATCCATGTTTTTTCCTCCATTTAATTAATTGAAAAAAAACTCTAAAAGAGAGTTATTATTAAGTTTTATTTATAATAGTATTTAAATAATAAGGTCGATTGTCAAAAAAAATAGAAAAAATACTCCATATTTTAATTAAATAGATGTGAGAAATAATATCAAATTATATATAATTAAAAAAATAAAGTTTACCCATAGATTAAATTCTAAATTTTTAAAGGGATTAAAATGAAATCTGTTGCAATTAATGGATATGGAACTATCGGAAAAAGAGTTGCTGATGCTGTAGCGGCTCAAGATGATATGAAAGTAATTGGTGTAAGTAAAACTAGACCAAACTACGAAGCAAGGACTGCAGTTGAAGAAAAAGGTTATCCTTTATACATTGGAATTCCTGAAAGAGAACAAATGTTCAAAGATGCAGGAATTGAAATTGCAGGTACCGTTGAAGACATGATTCAAGAAGCAGATGTTGTTGTTGATTGTACTCCTGGAAGCATTGGTCCGCAAAACCTTGAAATGTATAAAAAAGCTGGTGTTAAAGCCATATATCAAGGTGGAGAAGACCACGAATTAACTGGCCTTTCATTTAATGCTATTTCTAATTATGACAAATCTTATGGTGCGGATTATACAAGAGTTGTGTCCTGTAACACAACCGGACTTACCCGTACATTATTTACTATTGATTCAATAGCAGATATTAAAAAAGTCAGAGCAGTAATGGTTAGAAGAGGATCAGACCCATCTGAAATTAAAAAAGGTCCAATTAATGCTATTGTACCTAACCCTCCAAAAGTACCATCTCACCATGGTCCTGATGTAAAAACTGTTATGGAAGGTATTGATGTTACTACAATGGCTTTACTTGTTCCTACTACTTTAATGCACCAACACAACATTATGGTTGAAATTAATAACGATGTAGAAACCGAAGAAATTGTTGAAGCATTGGAAAAACGTTCAAGAGTTATTGTTGTAGATGCTGCAGAAGGCCTTGGATCAACTGCTGAACTAATGGAATATGCAAAAGAATTAGGTAGAAGTAGAAATGATTTATACGAAATTCCAGTATGGAGAGAATCCATCAATGTAGTTGGAAATGAATTGTTCTACATGCAAGCAGTTCACCAGGAATCTGACGTAATACCTGAAAATATTGATGCTATTCGTGCACTTTTAGAAATGGAAAGTGATAACGAAAAATCAATAGCCAAAACCAACAAAGCAATGGGAATATTATAATTCCCCAAATTTTCTTTTTTTTATAATTAATGATTTAAATGAAAAATAAAGTATTTTTTGGACCTGCAGGAAGTCCTGTCAATTATAAAGGTGCCGCTTACAAAGCCCCCAAATATATTCAAAGAATTGGACTTGATTCATACGAATACCAATCACCCTACGGCGTTAGAATCGGTGAAGAATCCGCTCGAATATTAAAGGAAGAATCAGAGAAATTTGACATTCTAATTTCAATGCATGGCCCATATTACATTAACCTATGCGCTAAAGAAAGTGAAAAAATAGATAAAAGTATAGGGCATTTGATAGCTACCGCACGGGCGGGAGAATGGATGGGTGCCTATAGGCTTGTTTTCCATCCGGGATTTTACACTAATCAAAAACCGGATAAGGCAATGGAAGTTTCAAAACAAACCATCAATCGTTTATTTGAAGAACTTGAAGCTGAAGGCATTGAAGACTTTACCTTTGCACCGGAAACTACAGGCAAAAGAACACAACAGGGAAACATTGAAGAAATTGTTGAGTTATGTGCCAGTTTTGACCATTTTGAACCGACTATTGATTTTGCACATATTCACGCTCGTGGAAGAGGTTATCTGACTAAAAAAGATGATTACAATTGCATTTTTTCAACAATCGAAAACAAATTAGATATTGATCGCCTTCATTGTCATTTTACAACCATCGAATACAGCCATGCCGGCGAAGTAAAGCACCATACATTAGATGAAAGTGATGAATATGGTCCTCAAATCGAAGATTTGCTTGCAAATCTAATAGATAATGGTTGGAATGCAAATATCATCTGTGAAACTCCACTTAGAGATATAGATGCATTGAAAATGAAAGAATTATATGAAAGTATGATTTAATTTTTCTTTAACTTCAATATTACAACTTCAGAATCTGTTCCCCACCTTAATGGCTGGTCCATTGAACCAACTCCCGTTGTTACATGCAGGTAATGACCCAAATCATCCTTGAATAAACCAATGTTATATTTAAAAATGATTTCTGAAACCCATTTTACAGGATAGAACTGCCCGCCATGAGTATGTCCTGAAAGCTGTATATCAAAACCCATATTTGAGTGTTGATTCCAATCATAGGGAACATGATAGATAATTATATTAGTTTTATCTCTTTTTACCTGAGCTTTAAGCTCCTCGGGAGAAGGCATTTCAATATCTCCAAAACTATAGGATAACCCATAGAATTTTAAATCACCAATTTCTAAGGATTCATTGTCAAGAACAATAATCCCTGCATTTTTGCAAGCATCAATGACATTTTTAATTCCAAGATAGTAATCATGATTTCCCGGTGTGAAAATTATCGGCATTTCCACATCTTTTAATGGCATGAAGTCATCTTCGTTTACAATTGATGAACCATCAGCCAAATCTCCAGAAATTACAGCAACATCACAGGTTTTTGATACTTCCATTAATGTGTCCCTAAGTTGATCTATGAGTTCTTTATGCCTGACAGCACCAAAATGAACATCCGAGAGGTGAGCGATATTAACCTCACTATTCAAGTTATCCAACCGTATGGTTTTTTCATTTATTACCAGTTTATGAGCCTTATAATAAGCATAAATACCCGATAATGGTACAATCAACAATAGAAAAGACAGATTTATGTTGAAGAAATAGCCTGCAGCATAAATAATGATGATACCAATTAAAAACATTAATGATGCCCACATCCAAATAGCTGAAATCTCCGCCAACAGACGCGTTATGAATCGGGATTTCCTCTCTTCAAAAAACATTGGAATCATATTGACTATCCCAATAATGATTGTTATGAATAGCAATTCCGAATTACTTAATGGATAAAACAACATGAATAGATACTTCAATAGGAAGAATTCAAACAGCATATAGAAAGGTGTCATTATAATAACCCTTCGCCTTCTAAAACTCATCAATATTAACTCCAAAATTTTAAATAATATGATAATATATATTAGAATATTATTATAAATATTTAAAATTGGTGATTTTTTGAAAAATAATTCTAAAAAAAGTGAATCAAAAGGCCAGAGTCAAAAATCCTCTATTTTTACTGCTGAAAATAAAAATAACGCAGAATGTGTTGTTTTAAAAACTGCAGGATATCCTTTTGACTTTGAATTGATGGAAAATACTTTAGAAATTACCGATAAAAGTTTATTTGAGCAGTATGCTCGAGACCAATGGTTAGGTATGGAAGTTAATAGCGACTCATATCTTTTTGATCAAAAAATCATCCCCGACTTTGCATTTAAAGTAATATCTGTTAAACCCGAGAACTCAATAATAACAGAAAATACCAAAATAAATATTATTATTGAAAAAGACAAAAATAATAATCTTAAATCAGCAAAAACCAACATAAAACTTTCAGATATCGTTGGACAGATTAATGCAAAGAATAAAATAAAAGTTATTGAAAAATTCTTAAAAGAACCCGAAGTATTTGGCGATTGGGCTCCGAAAAATGTTTTATTTTACGGCCATCCGGGTACCGGTAAAACTATGCTTGTCAAAGGGCTTGCGGGAGAAGTCGATGTTCCTCTCTATTTAGTTAAAGCAACTTCATTAATTGGAGAACATGTCGGTGATGCCGCATCCAAAATACATGACTTATATGAAAAAGCTTCTAAAAATTCACCATCAATAATCTTTATTGATGAAATTGATGCAATAGCACTTCATCGATCATATCAGGCATTAAGAGGAGATGTTTCTGAAATTGTCAATGCACTTTTAACTGAAATGGATGGAATTAATGAAAACAAATCAGTTATAACAATTTGTGCTACAAATAACCCATCTTCACTCGATAATGCTGTCAGAAGCCGTTTTGAAGAAGAGATTGAATTTAAGCTTCCTGAAGAAAATGAAAGGAAAGAAATTTTTGAAATAAATATTAAAACATTTCCTTTAGACAGCGATTTGGATATTGAAAAATTAGTTAAGATATCTAAAAATATGTCCGGAAGAGACATTAAAGAAAAATTACTTAAAACGGCATTACATCATGCAATAGCTAATGAAAAAACTATTATTGATATGGACGATATAGAATATGCTTTAAAATCCAGTAAAATTAAAATTAATGATGTTAAAGGAATGTTTGAATGAATTTTATTAACCAAATCAAAGATGCAATAAAATATACTTTTAAAGATTGGAAAGCTATTGTTCTGTTAGGCATTATCCTCTGTCTTGCATCAACATTCGAAGAATGGCAAACAAATGATTTATTAACTGCCATTATTTTGGCTGTTATTATAATAGCATTAGCACTAATTGAAGAGGGATACCGATATAAAATAATTAAAGGCACTATAAAAGGAGACAACAAACCCCCTATTATCGGAAATTTCTCCGGACTAATACATGAAGGTTTTCTGGAAACAGTTACTCTATTAGTCTATTCGGCAGTATTTTTGGTAATTGTCGGATTATACAGTACCTTAATTGAAATACCTGGAGTTTCTTATATATATCCAATTATAATGTTCATTTTAGCAATGGTTATCTATTTAACAGCATTAGGATGTGCAATATATAAAGCACTACACAATGACAATTTCTTTTCAGCATTCAATATCTTAGGAATCTTAAAGTTATATACCAAACTCGGAATTATGCAAACTATTTTTTTAATTATAGTGGGGTCAATAAGTTTAAACTTAATATTTACCTGTGTTTTACATCAAGGCATATTTGAACCAGGAAAATTTTTAGAATTTATATTATCTTTCTTTATAAACCCAATCCTGTTACTGTTTATAACCAGATTACTGGCATTATCAGGAAGAAAAGCTACTCTTTCTTAAAATCAAAAATATATTCTGCCGCTTCCAAAATATCCTGCTTTTCATCACAGGCAGCCTGCTTTAAATTTTGTGAAATGTCGAAAAATATCTTATTGACTATAGAATTTGTTAGATTATTGAGAATTTTACTACTACCATCTACATCTGATAACTTTGAAGATGCTTTTTTAGTTTCACGTTGTCTTATCTCTTCCATAGATGTTCTTAAACTTGATAGTAAATCATCAACTTCCATTATTTTAAAGGAATTTTTAAGTAAACCATACTCTTCATTGATGATGATTTCTGCTTCTTCAAATTCCTTCTCACGAAGCTTAGTATTATAGTCAGCAATTTCACGCAAATCGTCAATATTAAATAATTTAACGCCCAAATCCTTAACATCTTCAGAAATATCACGAGGATTTGCAATATCAACCATCATCAACTTACAATTTTCAAAGCCAATGTTTTCAAGTCTTTGTTTAGTTATTATTGAGTGTGGTGCACCTGTTGCACTGATTACCAAATCCGCATTTTTTAAATATTCGTCAAGCTGTGAAAATAAAATAGCAGTGCCGTCCAAATCTTCAGCAAGTTCCACTGCAACATAAAAAGTCCTGTTTGCAACAAAAATAGCATGCAAATCTTTTTCAGCGAGAGCTTTGGCAACTAACTTACCCATTTTTCCAGCACCAATAACCAATACGGATTTGCCTGTTAAATCACCCAAATGAGACTCTGCCAAATCAACTGCGGCAGACCCTATAGAAACAGAACCCTTGTTGATATTAGTTTTATTTCTAACAACCTGACCTACATGAATGGCCTTTGTAAAAATTAAATCCAAAGATTTACCGCAATGATGATCTTTTGAAGCTTTGGCCTTAGCATCCTTTACTTGACCCAAAATCTGGTCTTCCCCAACAATCATTGATTCCAGACCTGAAGTCATACGAAGCAAATGCATTACAGATACTCCACCATATTCGATAATGATGCTTTTATTTTCATGAGACAATAATTCCTCATCAAAAGGAATGTTATCATTGTGAATATAATATTCTTTACGATTACAAGTGGAAATTTCAATGTATTCATTAACAGAATACTTTTCCTGCAATTTCCAGAATATATCGTCTATTTCTTTTGAAATGTTCTCCATAGATTGAATATCTGCAATTTTATGGTCAACCCTTAAATTAAGTATCATCAAAATCCCTCTTTATTAACTCACAAATAACATCCTTCGCTTCATCAATTTCTCCAGATTTAATTAAATCTTTAATATTCCTATCTTCAAATATTTTATATAAATAATCTCGCCTATCCTTTTGATTAGGAATGTATTCCTTTAAAAGTGAACGTGAATAATCCTGAAGCTCAATTTCTAAAATATCCTCTTCAGTAATAATTGATTGTATTCTTTTTCTTAATTGTCTTGCCATCAATGGGCTTTTGCCATTGGTAAAAATAGAAATTTCAATATCTCCAATATTAAAACTTGTTGGAACAATTATATTTCCATCGTCCGGAAAATCTGCTCGGTTAACTAACTTGTCTTTAGAAATGCGAGAAACATAATCAGATAATTTTTTATCGCCACTGGCTATTACCACCAAATCTGCCCAACTAACCAATTCATCGGCTTCATCTGTTGAGTGTAGGCTAGCTCCCTTTCTCAGCAATTCCTCATTGATTGAGTTACCTGCAAGCTTTACAATTGCTCCATGGTCTAAAAATTTATTTGCCCTTCTAGTTGCAACTTCACCAGTACCTAAAATAAATACATTTAATCCAGAAGTTTTTAAATAAAGAGCAGTCCAATCCATTTTAATCAGAATCATCTAAAGATTGTGCTTTAAGAACACTGACAGCACGTCTTAAATCATTATTGCAATCAGTCAAAACTTTCATAGCCTCAATTTTTGAAATGTTAAATGTTTCAGCAAGCGCTTCTGCTCTTGCATCAGGTTCTGGCTTTTGAACACCAACCAATCTTTCAGAGAGTTCCTTTTTCAAATCCTCATACTCTTCATAGCTCATGCCCATATTATTTAGAGTCATGTCTCTTAACGGACAAGGCTTTGATGGCTTACAACACCAGATCAAAGATCCGAAACAAGTACCAGCACCTTCACCCAATCTTGTTTGTCTGCCAAACTCTGTTTTAATTTCAATATACTCTTGAGGAGTTAAGTTTACTTCCTCCAATGCATTTAAAATAGGGCATGGCTTAATAGGAGGACAACAAAAAGCTAGTCCTCTAACATCTCCACCTCTACATATATGAGATGGTGCGTCTTCCCAAGTCATAATAAAATCACCATAAATATAATATTTTAATCTTTCTTGTTGACAATATATAATACTTTGTAAAATCATAATATTACCTAGATTAATTTTCATTCAAATATGAAATCAAACCACATAAGTAAAAATTTAAATTTTGATAGGAAGAGTATTGATGGAAATAAACGGAATTAATGTAACTGTTCAGAGAAAAAACATCAAAAACATGTATCTTCGAGTTGTTCCACCTGAGGGTAGTGTTAAAATTTCTGCTCCATATTTTGTTAGTGATGAACAGATTATTGATTTTGTTAACTCTAAAATGGATTGGATATTGCAGAAACAAGAAAAAATAGCCAACACCAAATATGTTCCCAGTTTAAAATATGTCAATGGTGAAAAGCATTTTTTGTGGGGAGAAGAATACACCCTGCAATTAATAGCCAATAACATTAAAACCTCTTTTGTAAAAGATAACATTCTTTATTTGCCTGTTTCCAAGCGCAGCAAAATGAAAAACAGACAAAAAACACTGGAAAACTTTTACAGATTGGAGCTTCAAAATGAAATATCTAATATCTATGATAAATGTACGGATATTGTTGGCAAAAAGCCAAGCGATATCAAAATAAGGAAAATGAAAAATTGGGGTAACTGCAAACAGAATGGAGTTATTACACTAAATTTAAATCTGGCTAAAAAACCGAAAATATGTTTAGAATATGTTTTTATTCATGAACTATGTCATTTGATTGAATTTAATCATTCGAAAAAATTTAAAATGCTGATGGATAAAAATTGCCCTAACTGGCAGGAAATAAAGAAAAAATTAAATAAATAAAAGAGAATTATTCTCTTTTAAGCATATCTTCTTTTTCGTCAGGTGTAAGTTGTTTAACTATATCTTCAGGAGTACCAATATCTAATAATTTTCCTCCCCTCATTAAAGCAGCTCTGTCACAAACATCCAATACAAAGTCCATATCGTGAGAAATAATGATGAATGTTTGTTCTAATTCAGCACGTGCTTTTAAGATTGAATCTGTAACAACTACACGAGTAATAGGATCCATTGTTCCTGTAGGTTCATCCAACACTACAAGCTTAGGTTCTTTAATCAATACCTGTGCAAGAGCTACCCTGTGCTTTTCTCCTACACTTAATTCATCAGGATGTTTTTCTAAAACAGAAGCTGCTGTTGAATCATCAAAACCAACAGTCGTCAATGCATGAATAGCTTGAATTTTAGCAAACTCCGCAGGCAAATCTAAACTAATAGCATCAGTCAAATTACCTAAAATATCCCTATGTGGATATAATGAGTATTCCTGGTGCAATAATCCAATATATGGCATTATACGACCACGATTAAGAGGACCTACTTTTGTCATGTCAATCCATTCATCACCAAGTTTAATCTTAATATCACCACTACTTGGTTCAGTTAATCCCATTAACATTCTTGTTGTAGTGGTTTTGCCTGATCCGCTTAAACCTACAATACCAAAGATTTCCTCTTTATTAATGGTTAAGGAAACACCGTCAACTGCTTTAATAACTCCCCTTTCAATGGAATAGTAATGTTTTTTAACATCCTCTAAAACTACTTCAGGTTCACCGAATTCCGGAATTTCTGGTTTTTCTGGAATTGGCACAGTTGCCATAAAGTTGTCAACAACAGTTTTTGCATCTCCTTTTTCTTTAATTTCACCTTTTTCAAGCCATACTACATTATCTGCAAGTTCAGTCATGACTTCAGGCCAGTGAGATGTAATCAGCATCGTGATTCCTTCATCTTTAACACCTTCTTTTAAGGTATTGTGAAGTTTTACTGCAGTTTGTGGGTCTAATGTACCTGTTGGTTCATCAGCCAAAAAGAGCATTGGATTTTTAGCAAGTTGTCTTGCAAGTACAACCCTTTGCTTTTCTCCACCACTTAAATCACGTGCAATATGTGTAATACGATGGTTCATTTGAACCATTTCCAATAATTCTAATGATTTGTAAAGACCTTCCTCATATGGTAAACGGTCCCCAATTGCCCTCATTACATTTTCAATTACTGTCTCTTCATCATATAATGCGAAATTACGTTGCAACATGATGGATATTCTTCTTCTAATCGCTGCGAATAATTTTCTATCACAGTTAAAGAAATCAACCTCCCGAACTGCCAATTCACATCCGCAACTACATTTTTGACCATCTTTTGAAGGTGGTTCTATAGTTAAACAGTTAGGACATACTGCAACGTTAATTAACACTTTACCAGAATCTGGCCAATAATCTTTTGTTCCTCTAAGCATGTTAATTAAAACTGATTTGCCACTACCACTACGTCCTAAAATTCCTAAAGTTTCCCCTTCTTCAATAGTTAAGTTAATATCCTTTAAAACATCAACATCATTAAATGATTTAGTAATGTTTTCAAGAGTTATAAAATTCATAAAATTCACCTATTGTATATATCAATATTAAATATAGTTATAAATATTAATAATACTTTTGATTTAAAAATTAGAAATATCAAAATTTAAAGTCCCGGAAATCACTGCACGAGCTATTGAAAAGCCATAAACTCCACATTGATACATTTTCCTTATTTTTTCAGCCGAATCAACAGAATTATTTCCAATGACTTTAATATTCGTATTGTTGCAAACATTTTCCAGTAATTCCCAGTCCGCATCAAAAACATTCGGGTCCATTGCATCCAGATGCAAGTAATCAGCACCCGCATCCTCTATAGTTTTTGCAACCTGCAAAGTGTCTATATCAGGAACATTTCCACGTATTTTAACTGACACTTCACTTTTTGAATTATCAACAATTTGAGAGATGTAGTCAGATAAATCTGGCCTTTTCAACATCTCCTGACCACAACCGATAGCAATTATTTCTTCCTGGCGGCAATGACAATTTATTTCTATAATGTCCAAGTCATTTATTTTAGAAGCTTCAATTATCGGTTCCGGAGTAGTTGACCTCACATTTGCACTAACAAGCACATCGGGATGTGCTCTTTTAATCAGATTTACTTCTTTTTTTATATGAGGAATGATTTCATCCAATTCAAAATGGAACTCTTTTCTTCCCCTTTCAATTATTTTTTGTGATGCTTCAATAGTCTTTTCATCCAAACTATATCCGCCCAAAGTAACTACATCAAAACCATATGGAATAACCTTGTTTAAAAATTCGGCATCTGTTATTCCGGCCATTGGTGCAACTACTTTTATTTAAAATCCCCCTTAGTCTAGTTTCTCAACTACCCAAGTCCAAGGTTCGTTGTTACGATCACGAATTTCTTCAAGACCAATGTCAGCCATATATGCTGCATCTTCAGCATTTTTGCCTCTTCCAATTCCTGCTTTAAGGCCAATGCCTATTTCTTCATCAATTTCACATAAAATTTCTTTGATTTCCTCTTCAGACAATCCATTACATGGAGACATGAAATTATCTCCACCTATGAAGAATAACAATGCTCCTTTTTTAATCAATTTGGTCATTAAATAATGTTGAGCCTTATTCACCATGAAACTAGTATCAAATGCAGATTCTATGTCAGTTAAAGTTTCAGTTACACTGTTAATATCGATGTGTGCAGCCTGAACAAAGCTGTCTTCTTCTGAGACCAAACTGTCAATAGCCAAGATTTCTTTCCTTTCTCCTGATTGAGCACTTCCTGCATTTTGAAGAGCAATAGTTGCTAATTTTTGAGCTTCATGAGGAGTTTCAGCTGCTCCAACACCCATACTTATTGTTATTGGATATCTGTTTCTGATTGATCTTTGAATTCTTAAATGGTCTTCTTCATTTAAACCATTTGAAATAGCAAGCAAATTATCAAATCGAGTAAAGAAAACTAATCCCTTTTTATTTCCAAAGTGATTGTTTAAATCTGCAAATAAACTTGCCTGCAACATTTGTAAATCTGATTCTGTACGTGGCCTTGGAGTGACTGTCCAAGGACCATAATTGTCAATTTGTATCAACGTCATTTGTATCATTGAATTACCGCCTAAATTATACGATGCCATCCAAGATTTTTTTTGCCAAATCAATTTTGACATCTGAACTATTCATTATTGTATTTGTAATTATTACTTTATTAATAATTTCGCCTAAAGCATCTTTCAAATTTTCATCTTTTTCATCAATTACCATAACATCTAAAAATTCTTCGTATAGTTTAGCTACACCCACAGATGATACTTCAATGCCCAAAGCATTCATGAACTTGGATGCTGGACCTGAAACTGAATCATTTCCTATTATTGGTGAAACAGCCACCACATAAGTATCTTTTAAAGCATCTTTTACGCCTTCAAGAGAGATTATCGGTAATATTGAAGTGATTGGATTTGATGGTCCTATTATTACTGCATCAGAATTTTTAATTGTATCAATTACTCCAGGCGCAGGTGAAACATTTGAAAATACAACATCCTTTACTTCAGGTTCACATTGATGTTTTATTAAAAAATCATGGAATTCCAACTCGCCGATATCTGTAATAATCTTAATGTCGGACTGTTCATTGCTCATTGGAATAATTTTTGAATCGATACCCATATGATTCGCTTGAATATCAACACTTTCCGCAAGAGAATGATTTTGCATTAAAAGAGTCTTTTGTATTTTTGTAGCTCTGTCAATATCTCCTATTCTAAGCAACTCAGGACATGATAATTCTGCGAGTCTTTCATGGGTGATAAATGTATCATTTCTAACACCATACCAAAACTCCTCATTAATCATATCAGCCATTGTATATAAGACAGTATCGACATCCGCTGAGATATAAACACCTGAAAAATAATTATTTTCCACAGTATTTACAATGATTGACAAATCTTTTGTATCAACAATTTCTTTAATCCCTTGCAATAATTTTGGAGTGCCTGTGCCTCCTGATAAAACAGTAATCATAATATCCCTATTTCCTAAATACATCAAATTCTTTTGGCCTAAGTAATGGCTTAATATTTGAAGAAGTATTTCTTAAATGATTAAAAGCAGAAAATCCGGAAATAACAACTACAGGAAGACCTTCATTAGCCTGCCCCATAATTAATGAAGCCGCACTAGCCAATTCATCTGCCGTTGCGATTTCAGTTGTTTCTAGTTCACGATTATATAAATCTTTTTCTCCAATCCTAACCCATAACGGATTAATTCCACTGCATCCAATAGCAGTTCCAATAGCTCCAACTCTAAAAGCCCTTCCTTGAGTGTCAGTTATAATGACTGCCAAATCCTTTTTAAATTCAGCTTCCAAAAACTCCCTAATCTTTAATGCAGATTCATCAGGATTTTCAGGAACTGGAGTGGCAAGTCCATCATCAACATTAGACTCATCAATAGCGGCATTTGCACAGACAAAGCCATGTTTGGTTTCTGTTATTATAAAATTAGGACCGACTTCAACTACTTCAGTTGAATTTTCCAAAATTGCTTCAACAAGCTTTGGATCCTTTTTACAAATTTCCGCTATATCGCATGCTTCCTTAGAAGGAGCAATGTCATCCAATTTAATAATATTTCCTTCAGCCTTTGAAATTAGAGTTTCTGCTATTAAAATAATATCTCCATCTTTTAAATCATAATCCATTCCTAAAATAGATTCCTTAATGATTTCACCAATATCATCACCAGATTTAACTAAAGGAATACCTTCTAAGCCTATTAATTTGATTTCCATATTATCATCTTAAAAAAAAATAAAAAAATTATGGATTATAGACATCTATTGTCCATTCTCCATCGAAAACAGTAGCGCAAGACGTGACTGGTTTTTCATAATTTGCAAAAGTCCCTTCATCAAAAATAAATTTAGCCGCTTCAGTTGCAGTTTTTGCTTCAAAATCAACAGGATCAGGTACCTGACTTCCATAAGTTGATATGAAAGCAGCTTCTCCATAAGGCACTTCTTCAACTAACAATTTTTTATCGTTAACAATTCCAATAAAACAGCTGTATTCATCCTCACTAGTTGAAGACGTTACAACACCAGCAATTCTTGGAGTGTTATAATCATCTTTTTCATAATCCATTGTAAGTAATGAATAAGCTAGTGCATCCCTAATGTTCATTCCTAAAGCGATTTTGTCAGCAATGACATCAGTTTGAGAACCATTTGATATAATTGCAGTATCGCCAACAATCTGAAGACTGTTATATGAAATGTAAGGGCTTACGAAAATATCCTTTTCAAAACCTTCCTTTGGAACAACAGCCGCCCTTGTATCAAATTCAAGACATTGCCTATTAGGAAATGACCTGCTAGATACTCTATATGCAGCAAATGCTTTTCCATCAGTATTCATTCCAATTGATAATATCCTCCCAGTATACATAGAACCTCTCCTAAATTATACATTTGGACGTTGGACAGCATCTTGAGGAGAAATTCCCGGAGGCGTATTAATAATAATCTCTCCAGGCCTAATCGACATTTGTCCTTCATCCATAACTTTCGCCTGAACACCAACAGCACCATTGGCAATGGCATCAGACCTATCAACACCATTAACGGTAACCTTGTGCAAGTTAGCAACAGGCACAATATAATACTCAGCATTTCCTGAAACATCAGTCACATTTGGCTTACCAGTACCGCCACTATCTGCAGCATTGTGTGACACGTCAACAGCTGAGAAATTGCTAGTTACAACTAGAAAAATCATGATTGTAAATAAAATATCAATAAATGGAACTAAATTAATATTGGGTTTTTGGTCTGTTAAATGCCTTTTTTTGTAAGATTTAATATCAATTGCCATAATTACCACTTATTGTCTCAATTTACTTTCAGTAATTTCTGCATTCACATTACATTTCTCTAAAATAATATTAGAAATACTTTTATCCAACATACTTGGTTTAAAGGAAACTTTAATATTGGCATAAGGATCTGAAATTAATCTCGTATTAACAACACCTTCTGCCTCTTGAAGTGCCGCAACAGCACATTCAACATTAGCTTCCACTCTTACTTTCACCACAGCAAATCCCCAATTAGTCATTTTTGTAGCAAGTTCGATTTTATCCATTTCCGCTTCAATAAGACCTTGAATATAGGTATAAATCGGCAAAAGAATAATAACAACGAATAACCCCATAATAGTTGTAGTAAGTGCTACATAAATACCCTCAGCCATTGCAGCTGAATTTGGATTGACACCCAAGGACTTGAAAGTCATCCAGATACCTATAACAGTACCTATCAACCCAATAAAAGGAGCAAGCTCTGTAATTGTCTTAATAGTATTTAAACCCTTAGTCATTTTAGCGACTTCAACAATGAAGATTTGTTCCATACTTTCCTCAACTTCTGTTTTGTTTTTATAACCTATCTTTAAAGTTTCAGAAATAATACGGGAAACAGGATTTTTAAATCTATTAATCTGTTTTAAAGCTTCAACAGCCCCTCCCCTTTCCATAGATGCAGTTACAACACCAAAAATTTCAGTGGTGTCAACACGACTAATCTTTTTGAGATATGCAATCTTTCTAATGGCAATAATGAGACCATAAATACCTATAAAAAGAATTATGTAAGTTATAATTCCTCCCTGAGTAAAAATATCCATTATTCCATCAAAGATTGGTGAGATATACTCAATAATCATAATTATCCTCTACTAAAAATTTTAAAAAAATCATTTATAAGGTTAATATATTTTTTCATATACTTAAAAATAGCTATTTCATATTAATGTTGTTTGTACAGTTTTTAGTTTTGCAACAGTTGACCATGACCTTCGAACAAAATCAGGCATTTCATTATATGTATAGTTTGATAGGAACTCCTTGGTCGTCGGGTCTGATGGATAACCTGAACCAATACCGCCAACATCCTCAAATTTTTTATTAATTTCGGCTATTGCTTCATCACGAGTTTGTTTAGCTATAATTGATGCAGCACTTACTTCAATATATTTATCATCGGCCTTATGTTCTGCCCTAACCTTTTTTCCAGTAGCCTGTGCAAGCCTGTCCTGAAATCTTTGAGGCTTTACATCAACCGCATCGACAATGGCTTCATCAAAATCAAGTTTGGCGATTAATTCTTCCATACCCTTTCGCTCAATTTCATTTAAATTAATGCCTTGAGCCCTTAAGTTATCTATATCCTGTGCAGAATAAATTACAGTATCCCAAACAAACATTTTTTTAAGTTTACGGGCTAAAACTTCTCTTCTTTTGGGAGTTAATTTTTTAGAGTCCTTAACACCCATATTATCCAAAATAGCTTCCTTACGTTTATCAATAACAACGCCAGCAATAACAAGTGGGCCTAAAACAGAACCTCGTCCTGCCTCATCAATGCCTAAAATATCCATATAAATCAAAAAAAATAAAAAAAAGTGAAATAATTAATAAAATTATTTCATTGCTCTTAAACGTACTTCTGGTTCTAATGCAAGAGGTTCTGCTGCAACAATTGCAGTTCCTTTTGCAACAACAGTCATCGGGTCGTCAGATATTTCGATTGGAATTCCGATTTCATCAAAAATCCTTTGTTTGATTCCACGAAGTCTTGAACTTCCGCCGACTGCAACAGCATTATTATATACACCCATCATTAATTCAGGTGATAATCTTTCTAAAATAACGTTTAAACCATCCACAATGTCTTGCATAAATGGTTCAACAGCATCTGCTACAAGCATGGAGTCAATAACTACTTTTTTAGGCCTATTAGTTTCCATAGATTTTCCTATGACTTCTACACTCAAGTTTTCAAGTTGTTCTGAACAGTGTACCATTCCAACTTCCATTTTTGCAGATTCTGCATCATGAATACCAATTGCTACATCGTATTTTTCTGCGACAAGTTCTACAATCTTATTGTCGATGTCATCTCCACCACATCTAACGGTTTCAATATCATTAATACCTCCGAGAGAAATGATTACAATATCAGTTGAACCTGCCCCTATATCCACAACCATTGTACCATTTGGTTCTGCTATAGGAAGTCCAGCCCCAATAGCTGCTGCAAGACCTTCACTGATTACAAGAATATTTTGTGCACCTGCTTTTCTTCCAATTTCTTCAGCCGCATTTTTTTCTACTTCGGATGCATCTCCAGGAATACCAATTACAATTCTCCCAACGCTCTCTCCTTCGTTGATACCGATTTGCATTGCTTTAATAAGTAAAGCTTGTGCTTGTACAACGTTTTCAATTACACCTTTTTTAAGTGGCCTGACTGCGAGAATATCTTCAGGAGTTCTTCCCAACATTTTTTTAGCTTCTTCACCGACAGCTAAAACTTCACTTGGATCATCTTTTTTAACTGCAACTACAGATGGAATTTGATACAAATCAAATTTGTCACCTGATGGTTTAGCTATAACTGTGTTTAAAGTTCCCAAATCAATCCCCAAACTGTTACTAATCACTCTGGCATCAACAATTTCTTGTTCTTCCTCATCATTTCCGAAAATATTCATGACTAATCCTCCGTTATAATGTCTTTAAAATCTATAACAAATATTTTATTAGATGTAGCAATACTTTGAACCTTTTCAATGTCTTTCTCATTTTCAACTGAAATAAGTATTGTGGATAAAACAACCTCATTTGCATTATAAAATGGTTTTAAAGTTGATTTAATAAATCCCGGTAGTTTTACGCTGTCATTTAAACTGACTTCAATGAAACTTGTAGTTTGTGATTCCTGTAAAATCGCAAATGGAATTCTTGACCTTTCTATAAGTTTAACAGCGTTTCTTATCGTATCATCCGGAGCAACGAAAACCATTAAGTTTTCTTCTTTATTCAAGTAGTAATGAGTAACTTTAATGAATGATCCACCCCTTGAGGCAGTGACTCTACCAAAGTCTTCAATCACCCTCAAATTACCATACAACATGATAAAATCATATTTTTTGGTTATTCTCCCTTCATTTAATACAACATGCTCTCTAAATAGAATTTTTACACTATTCTTAGACGCAATAGCTTTATATGCAATATCATCTATTAAATTGACATTACCTGCAATAACACACCAAATATCATTGTCAATAGGCTCATCATCTGATGTAATTCTTGCCGCTTGTCTAAGCATTCGTATATTATCTTCTATCATTTAACTACACGCAATTATATTAATATAAGTTCTAAATACATTTAATTAATAGTTAAATTTAATAAAAACCCTTTTTTTAGCTTTGAAAAAGCCGCCGAAATAAGGCACTATTAATTAAGGACTAACAATATTAAATTACTTTAAATTCTTATATAAATTTTATC
>NZ_JAZTXC010000142.1:0-19400 GCF_045636185.1 Methanobrevibacter sp.
AAATCCATTGGAGACATGAATTTCTACGATTACCAGCACAAATACCATGATGATGCATTCAATGCCATAAAAGAAAGCTTTGACATACTATCCAAAGAATATGACATAATCGTTATTGAAGGAGCAGGCTCACCGGCAGAAATCAATATGAGAGACCAGGACATTGCAAATATGGAAATTGCTCATCTGGCAGATGCAAATGTTATCTTAATAGCAGACATTGAAATGGGAGGAGTATTTGCTGCCATTGCCGGAACATATGTGCTTCTTGACGATTATGACAGATCCCGTTTAAAGGCCACTGTAATCAATAAGTTCAGAGGAAATCTTGACATCCTAAAGCCGGGACTTGACAGAATTGAAGAGATAACCGGCGAGCCTGTTTTAGGTGTACTTCCCTATGATGAAACATTGAGACTGCCTGAAGAGGACTCAGCATCACTTACAACCCATAACTTTGATGATGACAAGGACATTATGATTGGAGTTATCAGACTTCCGAAAATAGCTAATTTTACAGACATCGATCCATTTGAAGCTGAAAGTGATGTCGGAATAAAGATGATTGGAATAAATGATGACATAGGCGATGTTGATGCAATAATCATTCCGGGAACCCGTAACTCTACACAGGACGTCTATGAGCTATGGCAAAGCGGCCTTGCAGACAAAATAATTGAAAAGTCAGCTGAAATACCGGTTATCGGAATCTGCGGAGGATTTCAGATACTGGGTGAGGAAATCATTGACGAAGCCAAAAAGGAATCAAAGCAGGGAACAATAAAAGGCCTTGGTCTTCTTCCAATAACATCCGAGTTTGAACGTTCAGACAAAATCGTAACACAATCCGAAGCAATTATTCCTGAAAATCTGGAAGGTATTGCAGGTGAAATATTTAAAAATATAGTTGGCGAAAGCGTTACCGGCTATGAAATCCACGAGGGAACCAGTACACTCAATGAATGCTGTGCCCTTTTAGAAATCAAGAAAGGTCAGGGAAATGATGAAACAGGATTAGTGGACGGGGCATCCCATGAAAACATTTTTGCAACCTATTTCCACGGAATATTCAACAATTATAATTTCAGAAGAGAGTTTTTAAACTACATCAGAGCCAAAAAAGGTCTTGAAATACAGGAAGGGGAAGACCCATACGAAGCCCAGAAAAACTACTCAATAAACAAGCTGGCACAGATTGTTGAAGAAAACCTTGACATGGACATTATTGATGAATTGATTTTCAAATAATAATTAATTTATATATGAAAAAAACATAAATAATAGTAATAATTATAATGGAGATTTTAATTATGATTGTAAATGTAAAAGCAACTAACAAAATAAATGGTGAAGTAATTTCATACAAATTAGAAGGCGAAGGATTTTCCGGATTTTTATGTGACGGAACCCACATGCAAGAAGTAGCTGATAACAAAATCAGAGAAGTTAACAATAATTTAATCTTACAAGGCTCACCTATATACACCATCAAATCTGGTGAAAGTGCTAAAGTTGAATCTATGACCTTTGACATTGAAATTAACGCTGAATAGATTTATTCAGCTCTTTTTTTTACTCTTTTTTTACTTAACTTTTTTTATATATTATAAATACTATCACATTCAAATATTCTATCATGGCTAATGATAATATTGAATTAATGACTGGAAAACCGGAAACTGCAATAAGAAAATTAGCTGTCCCAATTATGATTTCAATGATTTTAACTGCAACATACAATATCATTGATGGTATTTGGGTAGCAGGCTTAGGTCAGGAGGCCATTGCGGGAATAGGTTTTGTAACACCAATATTTATGGTGCTTAACGGTGCAAGTGTAGGACTTGGAAACGGTGCAACTAGTAGTATAAGTCGTTTTATTGGAGCCAAAAATCACGAAAAGGCCAACCAGTCAGCAACACACTCATTAATCATATTCATAGTCGCATCAATTGTATTATCATTATTTTTTATATTATTTCAGGACATGATTTTAAGCAGTTATGGAGCATCAGGCCAAACCCTTGTTGAAGCTGATGCATATTCAACTCCACTCTTTTTAGGACTTATTGCATTGATGCTGTCAAACGGTTCAAGCGGAATTCTTCGTGGAGAAGGAGACATGAAAAGAGCAATGTATGCTGTTATTGTTACAGTCATATTGAATGCTATTTTAGATCCAATCTTCATCTACACATTAGGCTTAGGATCTGCCGGAGCATCCCTTGCAACAATATTTAGTGCTGCAATTGCCGCTTCCGTAATCTTATACTGGATTTTAATTAAGAAAGACACTTACGTTCATGTTACACTTAAAGGCTTTGAGTTTGACAAAAAGATGGCAAGAGACATTTTAAAGGTAGGTATCCCATCCTCTCTTGATATGATGCTTATGGCCATTGCAATGTCAATCTATCTGTTGATGATTTCACAGGTCGGCGGAGATTATGCCATTGCAACATTCTCATCAGGCCAGAGATTGTTCCTCTTTGCAATAATGCCACTTACAGCTATTGGATCTGCTGTTGTAGCAGTAGCCGGAAGTAATTATGGCGCTAAAAATGGAGAATATTTATCAAGAACACACCAATACGGTTCAAAACTTGGAATCGCACTTGGATTTTTAATAAGTACACTTATCGTGGTATTTGCAACACCTCTTGCTACAATGTTTGCATATACTCCTGAAACCGCCAATTTAATTCCTGGAATTGCCGAATATTTACAGATTGTCTGTCCCTGCCTGACATTTATCGGTATAGGTATAGCATCAAGCTTTTTCTATCAGGGAATCGGAAAAGGAGTATACAGCCTATTCTTTACACTTTTAAGAGAAATTCTTTTAGCTGCTCCTTTGGCTTATTTTCTGGCAATTACTTTAAACTGGGGAATAATAGGAATATGGGTGGCACTCAGTGTAGGAAAAGGATTGGCAAGTATTATAAATTATATCTTTGCCAGATATGAAATTAAAAGAATTAGAAAAAGATTCGGCAATTAACTATTTGCCTCATTTTTCCATTTGAAATACATGATAACGGAATTTGCCAGATAGATAATGCACATGAATAAAATAGCTACAGTTCCATTGCCATTTAAAAAAGCGTAAATCCATAATCCCAAATTGATAATGTTGACAATAATCCACAAAAGCCATTGCTCGGCATACATTTTAATAGAGATATACATTCCAACAACAGCAACAACAGTGCCTAAAGCATCAACAAACGGCAGATTTCCATTCAGTACTTGAAGAATAAGTCCATAGGCCATTGTCATTGCAAAAACTAAAACCAAAAGTATTAGTGTATTTTTCCGGGACAAACTCTTTTTATAGACTTCCTTGGTATCCGGATTCATATTCTTCTGCCAGACATAAAATCCGTAAAACTGCATCGGCAGATAATATAAAACATTTAACATTAAAATTCCATAGTATCTGGCGTTATATGCAATGAGCGCATATGTAATAATATGAATTATAGCAAAAAAATAAGTTAACAGTTTGCCTTTGCCTGCAAAAATAACGCATATTATTCCAGTTACTGCGGCAATAAGACCTAAATAATCTTCACCTAAAGCAAAAGTTATAATCGTAATACCAACTGTGGCTATTAACAGCCAGACTATTTCCCAACTTTTCCATCCGGAGAATTCATTTTTTAAAAAATCATTCATAAAATCACATATACTAATCAATTAATCATATATTTTACTTTTCGAATATACTATTTAAAATGTCCTCTGTTTTCTTTGAAAACTTAATTCAATCATTTCATTTAAAATATTTAACAATCTTACCTATATCTTTAGTAACAATATTTTGGTGGTTAGATTCAATGAAAATGAACTCATAATTATTTGATATGATTTTTAAGGATTTTTTATTTGTATCTGAAGTTGCTAAATAAATTATGTGCGTATTTATTTGAGGCGTATGGAAATTCCATGTTGAATTGACATAGGATATTTCTATAACTTTATCAATGAGTTTTTTAGCATTCTTATTTAAATTATAATTATTATATAAATCCCTTGTTTGTTTTGCTATATCTTCTTTATTTGGCTTTTTATTACTTGCAAATGATAATGTACCATCTATAAGAATACATTTATCTACTTTTTTATCTTTTTCCAGTTTTTCAACCAGCAGTGATGCATAAATACAACCTAAGGAATATCCAGCAATAATATCTCCATCACAGAATAAATCCTTAATTTCATTATAATAATAATTAAAAATATCTTCATGATTTGTGTTTTTGATTTCATCTAATGATAATTCATATCTAAAATCATCAATAACATAGATATTTCCTTCAAAATCAATATTTTGAATTAAATCTGAAAATATTATAGATAAACCATCCATAGCAGGAATTAAAAACATGTTTTTATTAATTTTTCCTTTTTTAACTAAATTAAATCCTTTAGTGTTTAAATTTTGAGTAACGTGCAGTGCAATTTTATAAGGAGTTCTTTCCGTCATGATAGTATTGGCATTTAAAATAATATCCTTTTCAGCTAATAATGAAACAATCTGGATAGCAGCTAATGAATCTCCACCCATATTGATGAAATCATCATATATACCGATATCTTTCTCATTAAACACATTTTCAAAGGCATCTATTATATATTTTTCAGTTTCATTCCTCGCGGCAACATATTTGCTACGTAAAGAAGAAACATCCACTTCAGGCAAAGATTTCTTATCTACTTTACCGTTAACATTCAATGGAATAGACTCTAATTTAATAACATATGAAGGCACCATATAATTTGGTTTAAGGTTTGCAACATGATCTTGAATTAATTCTCTAACTTTATTTTCTTCCAAATCATTTGATACAACAACATAAGCCACAATTTCATTATTTCCCTTATTATTAACTGTTTGAACAGTTACATCATCAATAATATCCATAGTTCTTATTGTAGACTCTATTTCAGACAGTTCAATACGATTTCCCCGAACTTTAACCTGATTATCACGGCGGCCGGCAATACCTAATGATCCATCAGGTAAAAGTCTTACAAGGTCACCAGTACGATACATCACATTATAATCTTCACTATCATCGAAAGGATTATTGATGAATGCTTTTTCAGTTTCTTCATCCCTATTTAAGTATCCATCAGCAATTTGAATACCTGATAAATATAACTCACCTATGGCTCCAACTGGAACTTGTCTAAATTCATTATCTAAAATATATGCTTTAATATTATTATATAAATGACCAACTGAAGATGGATCTATCCTAGTGCTTTGTTCAATTGCACAAACGGATACACAGCCTTCTGTTGGACCATATCCATCAATAACCAAATAATCAAGAGATTTATTTACTTGACCTAATTTTTCACCACCTGTTGTTAAAACTTTCAAAGAAGTATTATCAACATTCTTTATAAATAATTTGGCAACAGGAGTAGTGATACTTGTGTATGTCACTTGATTATCAATGAAGAATTTATTTAATTCAGGAATATTTAATCTAATATCTTCCGGAATAATGGTTAAAGAAGATCCTGTGAATATTGGCAATAATATGCTCTTAATTGCTCCAGCATCAAACCCAATGGATGAAAACATAGCGAAAACATCATTCTTTTTGAGTTCAGCTATTTTATTGAAACCCTCAAGATAATTAACAATGGCTTTTCTTGTAATTTTAACACCCTTTGGAATACCTGTTGTTCCACTTGTATATAAAATACAGGCCAAATTACCATCAGTAACAGGTAGGGATGGTAATGACTCAATATTTTCATTAAAAATATCATTAATATTTAAAAGAGTAATATCCAGTGATAAATTCAAAGCACGCTCATATGTTTCATCGCTAACAATAAGAACCTTGGATTTTGTATCGGTTAACATGAACTTTATACGCTCATCAGGATGATTATCATCCAACGGTACAAAAACGGCCCCGATTGATAAAATACCCAATATATTAAATACATAATATTCAGATTTTTCAACTAAAAATCCAACGAAATCCTGAGCTTTTACACCTAATTCCATCAATTTTTTAGCGATTTTATCTGATATGTAAGCTCCTTCACCATAAGTATAATTTCTATTTTCACCATACACAAGTTTATTGTTTGGATATTTTGCTAAATTATCATTGAATGCATCTAAAACATTAGTATATGTTAAATCCTGATTTCTTTGATTATACTCATTTAAAAGTAGAATATCATTATTTGAAATATAATTAATATCCCTTAGATTTTCCTTTTCTACAAATTGCATTAATACTTCCTTAAATACATTTACAAATCTTTCGGCAGTATCCTGGCTGAATTTATCTCTATGGCTGACAGAAATGACAAAACCATCATCCAAATCATTAAGAACACATAAAAATTCAGAAACACAGTTTGTAAAATCACTGAATGTTATATCATCACCAACATCGGATACATCATTCAAATTACGATTATATTCAAATGTAACTTTATTGTTCAAATTAAAATCATTGGAAAGTACTCTGAATGGATAAAAACTATTAGTTAATGCTGATAAAATCAAATTAGAAGCATCATATAAATATTCATCCACAAGTCTATCTTTACAATCCATTACAATCGGAACAGTACGAACAAACATTCCTAAAGCATCCTGACTGTAATTATGATGACGTCCATGTTCAGTGAAATTATAGTAAACCTTATCTCCTCCGGTAAAACGTGAATACGTATATGCAAAAACTGAATTTAAGAAACTTCCCAAACTAACACCTTTATTTTTTACAAATGATTCAACCTGATTCCTTATGCCTCTAATTGGTAGAGTAACACTACCTGCAGAACCTTCAACATCCTCCAATAAATATGCAACATCATCAATGTCCGCTAACATATCTTTGAAAAATTCATATGCTGATTTATACTCATCTGTGAATTTAGATTCAAATGATTCAGAGCCTGCATAAACAAAACCATAATCCACATCCCTATTTAATTCACCATTTATAGCACAGTTTAATTCTTTATTAAGAATACTTACAGAAGTAGCATCGCTAATAATATGGTGCATATCATAGAATACAAACTTACCTTCACTATTTTCTATAATATAGAAACGAGCTAAAGATTTATTTAAATCAAAAGGTTTTACTAATTTAGAATAATCATCAGCATTTACAACTTCAATTGATGGATAAGCATCACAAATTAAAAGGGAACGATTACCTGTATCTAAAATACGTGCTTTTAAAATAGGATGTTTGTCAATTAATTCATGGATGCCATTTTCAATTTCATCAATAGATTTTGACAATCCGCATTCAAAAACACCCAAAACCGAATAACTTATTCCCTTATCATGCATTTTTTCATCCAAATAAACTCCCAATTGGGGTTCAGATAAACAACAAACTATACCTTCTTTTTTGAAACTATAATTTCCAATGAATTTTAATTCAGATAAAATATTTTCATGGAAAGTCTTGAATTCATCACCCAGATAAGTTCCATCTGCATAATTTCCTCTAAAAAGATAATGATTATCTATACGGGAAATATTAAAGGAAATACCATAGGATTCAGCGTCAACATCAATATCTATAATTTCATCATTATCTGATAGATAATCATTCATTGATTCGAATAATTTATTTTTAAAAATGAATTCTGAGCTTAAGAAATTAAATGAAACTGGGCAATGTTTAAATTCCAATTCACCAGTAGTGTAAATTAAAGAAGAATAATTAAGACCTAAATTATCAATATCTTTAAAAGCAGTTTTAAGATTATAAACATCTTCCATTAATGAAATATTGTCATACCCATTACTTATCTTAATTGAAACAGGATATTGGCTAGTGAACCAACCTATTGTTCTTGAAACATTAGCTAAACTTTCATCACGACCATAAGATTCAACATTGAAAACAATATCTTTATCATAGGTCTTTTTATATGCACGTGCTATTGCTAAAGCCAAGTATTCATTTTCAGATAACATTAACAAATTATCAGCATCATAGTCTATTTCAGCATTAAATGAAAATCTTCTTGAATCACCTTTAATCAAATCATCATCTAATAGATTATTAACATCAATCCAATGTTGTTTTTCTTCATCAGATATATTATTAACTAATTGTTTAACATCATTAACCCAGTTTTTATAAGGATATGGTCTTAAAAGATCTATTTTAACACCTTCAACTAGATTAAAGTAAATTTGAGTTAAATCCCCTAATAAAATATTCCAACTAACTCCATCAATAATTAAATGATGAGCAACAATGATAAAGTAATATTCGCCACCATATTTAATTAAACTGGTATCAATCAGCTTATGTTGAATATCCAATGAATTAAGCGAATCAATAAAAATATTAATCACATTTTCTTCCAAATTCTCCTTGATAGTATATTCGTTAATATTATACTGGCGGGCGTTTAAAGGCAGGATTTCCTGAATAGGAGTATCTCCTTCAAATCTATAAACTGCACGCAGCATGTCATGGATATTAACTAACTCATTTAAAGCCTGCTGTAATTTATCAACATCAATATCTTCACTCATTTTTAAAATAAAATTCTGAGCGAACTTATTTTTATTTATATGATCAAAGAAAAACTTCTGTATAGGCAGTAATTCAACTTCACCTTCAGTAGCATCATATGAAATTTTTTCAATATGTTTTCCAATATTTTGTGCAATTAAATAAGGAGTTTTATACTTTAATATATCACTTGCATTACAATGAATAGATTTATCATTAAGTAATGAAACAACACGAATAGCAATGATGGAATCTCCACCTAAAAGTGTGAAATCATCAAATAAACTAATTCCTTCATAATTAAATACTTCTTCAAAAACATGGATTACAATTTCTTCCATTTTATTTGTTGGACCATAATAATTTCTATATAACTTATCCCATTCAACTTTAGGCAATTCACGTTTATTCACTTTACCATTAATTGTTAACGGAATTTCATCCAATTCAATTATAAATGAAGGAACCATATATGCGGGTTTATTTAAACTTATGTATTCAGAAATAGATTCTTTAAATTTTGGGACTTCTTTAGATAAAACAACATATGCCACTAACTCATTATTATGATTATTTTTAAATGTTTGAACTGTAACATCTTCAACATAGTCTAACTTACTGATAATACTTTCAACAGCACTTAATTCTACACGGTTACCTCTGATTTTTACTTGCCTATCCTGACGACCTACAATACCTAAAGATCCGTCAGGTAATAAACGCACCAAATCTCCAGTACGATATAGCATATTGTATTTTGGAGAATTATCAAATGGATTTTTAACGAAATTTTTGTCTGTTTCTTCCTTTTTATTTAAATATCCATTTGCAAGTTGATAACCAGAAACATATAATTCTCCGACAGCACCTATTGGTACACGCCTGCCTTCTTTATCTAAAATGTATGCTTTAGTATTATAATTTAATAAACCTACAGAAGAATGGTGAATCTTATCTGAAACCATAGATTTACAAATAAAAGCAAATGTTTCAGTTGGACCATAACCATCAACCAAAATATAATTAGGGCTTTCAACTTCACCCAATATCTCACCACCAACAGTTAAAACTTTTAGAGAGGTTTCATCAATTTCTTTTATGAACAATCTGCCCACTTGAGTAGTAATCATAGTGTGTGTAACACCCTGATCAATAAAGTAATCATTCAAATAAAACATGTTTAGTTTGATATCTTCTGGAACAATAGACAAACAAGCTCCAGCATAAATAGTCTGAAATATAGCCTCTGAAGCTGCATCAAAACCAATATTCGCAAACAAACCATAAACATCATCATTAGTGAAATCATAATTTTCAGCATAAACGGTGGATAAGTTAAGAATTGCTTTTCTTGTAATTTTAACTCCTTTAGGAAGTCCTGTTGTTCCACTAGTATACAAAATACATGCCAAATTATTATATGTAACAGGTAAAAATGATAAATTTCCAGGACCCTCATCAATTATTTCAGATAGATTTAAAACAGTTAAATCTTCAGATATATGGCCAACACGATTGTATGTTTCATCGCTGACAATAATGACCTTGCTTGCAGTATCTTTAAGTATGAATTCCAAACGTTTATCAGGCAAGTTATCATCCAGAGGAACATAAACTGCACCAGTAGACATTATGCCTAAAACAGCAAACATATAATATTCACTACGAGGAAGTAAAAATGCAACATAATCCTTTTCACTTATACCAATGTTGATTAATTGTTTAGCAATTTTATCTGCAATGAAAGCACCTTCGGAATAAGTGTAATGATTTTCATTTAATGAAACAAGATTGCTGTTAGGACGTTTAGCTAAATGGTCATTAAATGCATCTAAAATATCATCATAGATTAAATCTTTGTCAGTCTTATTATATTCATCTAAAATTTTAATATCCTCATTAGAAATGTAATTGATTTCATTTAATTTATCAACATTTGTTATTTCATGTAAAATTAATTTATATGATTCAGCAAAGGCATTGATAAAGTCACTGGAATATTTATTGGAATAGTTAATATTTAAGTTATATTCTTCTCCATTTTGAATCACATTGACATTCAAATCGTTGATGAGATTATAGTCATTTTCGAAATCAATATCATTTTCAACAACATTTTCAGCATCATATAACAAATCTGGTATGAACTGGAATATGATATTTGAATCAAAATTGAATTCATTTGCAAGTAATCTAAATGAATAATAATTGTATTTTGTTATATCATAAAGCAATTGAGACATATATCTCATAAATGATGAAACGTCCTGATTTTCACAATTAGCCAATACAGGTAAAGTGTTTACAAACATGCCTATTGCATTTAAATTATTGAATCTATCTCTTCCATTTTCAACTATATTAAATAATACCTGTTCATTAGCAACAAAACGGGATAATGTATAAGCAAAAACACCAGTGAATAAAACATTTTTAGTAATTTGATTTTCTTTAATAAATGATTTTAGTATATTGGAATTTAAATCCAAATCAACATATATAGAGCCTGATCCATCAGGCAGTACACTATCCAATAAAATACCAACATCATCACTTTCATCCAACATGCTTTTATAAAAATTATTTGCATTTTCATATTCTTCAGTATGTTTTATTTGTTGTGTGAAAGCTGAAACCTTTAAAAATGAATCATCAATGCCAACACTACCGCCATCAAGAACTGTATGTAAATCTCTTTTAAATACCTGGTTGGATATTGCATCAAATATAATGTGGTGGAATGATGCAAATAACTCGAATTTTTCATTATTTTCAATTATTAAAAATCTGCATAAATTACCATTTAAATCAAATGGTTTTAATAAATATGATTTGATAAATTCATCATCACGTTGAGATTTAACAATAATAGGAGGTTTAGATCCCATAACCAAATAAGGTACATCATGATTATCGCTAACATGCATTCCTAAAATCGGATGAATATTAAACATTTCTTCTATAGCATCAATTATCTCATTAACACTATATTTCTTTGAAATTTCCATGAAGAAAGGTATAATATATGAGTTTACTTTATTTTTAACCATTATATCCAAATAAACATTTAATTGTGGTTCATTTAAAGGACATCCGGAATCCAAAGTATAAATATCTAAATTAAACTGATTTTTACTAATATTTTTTGAAATTGCATGAGGAGTACGCAAACTTAAAATTTCCCCTGCAGTAATATTATAATCCTTAAGATAAGATATTAATTGGATAGCAGTTAATGAATCTCCACCAAGACGAATGAAATCATCATACACACTTATTTTTTCCTGATTGAAAACTTTTTGGAATGCTTCAACAATCTCTTTTTCTATTTCCGTTTTTGGAGCCACATAATCTGCACGCAAAGCATCAATTTCAACTTCAGGTAAAGAACGTTTGTCTACTTTTCCATTTACAGTTAGAGGAATAAAATCCATTTTAACAACAAATGAAGGAACCATATATCCCGGTTTGTTTTCACCAACATAATCACAAACATAACGCTCAATATCTTCAATTTCATCAGATGCTACAACATAAGCTACCAATTCATTATTGGATTCATTTTTAATAGTTTGAAGAGTAACATCATCAACATAATCCAATTCTCGAATTGTAGATTCAATTTCAGCTAATTCAACACGATTTCCACGTATTTTAACCTGATTGTCACGACGACCAACAATAGCCAATGATCCATCAGGTAAAAATCTTACCATATCTCCACTGCGGTATAATACTTCATAACATTTAGTACTGTTAAATGGATTTTCTAAAAATGAAGATTTTGTTTCTTCATCACGGTTTAGGTATCCTTTTGCAACTTGGTATCCTGCAATGTATAATTCACCTACACCACCATAAGGGACCTGCCTGAATTCATTATCCAATACATATGCTTTAGTATTATAATTCAACATACCAATTGATGAGTAATCAACTTTATCGTTATTATCAATTGAAGTTATATATGCAAAAGTCTCGGTAGGTCCATATCCATCAATTATCTTATAGTCAGATGGATTAGTTATTTCACCTAATTTTTCACCACCAACCTTTAAAACTTTTAGTGATGTTTTATCAATACTGCGCATAAAGAGTTTAGCCACCTGTGTTGTCATCATGACATGAGTAATTCCCTGATTAATGAAATAATCATTTAATCTGTCCATATCCAAACGGACATCTTCAGGAATAATTGATAAACATGCTCCATCATGAAAAGTTTGACATATTGCTTCTGAAGCAGCATCAAAACCAATGGATGCATATAATCCATAAACATTATCATTACTTAAATTGTTTTCATCAATATAATGCTCAGATATGTTAAGTATGGCTTTGCGTGTGATTTTAACACCTTTTGGAATTCCAGTAGTTCCACTGGTATATAAAATACAGGCTAAATCATCATGAACAACAGGTAATTGATTTAATGATTCTATATTCTCTCCAATAATGGATGAAATATTTACGATTTCAATATCAGTTATATTTTGAGCGCGCTTACATGTTTCATCACTAACAATAATCGCTTTTGTATCGCAATCTTCCAGTATGAATTCTATACGTTTATCCGGCAACTTATCATCTAAAGGAACATAAACTCCGCCCATTGACATTATGCCTAAAACCGCAAACATATAATACTCACTACGAGGAAGTAAAAATGCAACATTATCCTGCCTGTTTACACCAATATCAATTAATTGTTTAGCAATTTTTTCAGCTATATATGCTCCTTCACCATAGCTATAACATTTATCTTCCATGGAAACGAGTTTATTGTCAGGATATTTTGATAAATTATAATTAAAAGCATCTAAAATATCATCATAGCCCAAATCATATTCAGTTTGATTATATTTATTTAAAATTCTTTTATCGTCATCAGAAGTGTAATCAATTTCTTTTAAAGTTTTTTTATCTAAAATTTGAACCAATATTTCTTTAAACACATTCACAAAACGTTCAGCAGTATTCTGGCTGATTTTATCCAAATGACTTACATTAACAATAAAACCATTATCATAGTCATTGACAACACATAAAAATTCAGAAACACCATTTGCAGTATCACTGAATACTATATTCTCATCAATATCAGGTATTTCGTTTAAAGTGGAATTATATTCAAAAGTAACATTATTGTTTAAACCAAATTCTCTTACAAGTAATCTGAAAGGATAAATACTGTTTGCCATAGATTCTAAAATCAAATCAGAAACATCATGAACATAGTCATTAATTTGTCTGTCTTTACAATCCACAATAACCGGAATAGTACGGATAAACATTCCAACAGCATTTTGATTATAAGATTCATGACGTCCATGTTCAGTGAAATTATAATAAACTTTATTACTTCCTGTGAAACGAGAATAAGTGTATGCAAAAACGGAATTTAATAAATTACCTATACTAATACCATTCTCTCGAATAAATTGTTCAGCACGTTCTCGAACATCAGGAATGAACAGACTGACACTACCATTACGCCCGTCAATGTCATCCACTAAAGACTCAACATCATCCATATCGTCAAATTCCATATTAAAGAATTCATGAGCAGATTCATAACGTGATTCGAATTTGGATTCAAATGAATCATAACTATCGTAAATAAAACCTAAATCTATTGAATCATCTAAAGAATTATCCAATGCTTCATTTAATTCCTTATTAATAATACCACGAGTGCTTGCATCACTGATAATATGGTGCAGGTCGTAAAAGATAAATTTACTTTCAGGTTTATCAATGATAAAGAATCTGGCCAAATTCATATCCAAATCAAATGGTTTGACTAATTCAGAATAATCATCAGTATCGACAACTTCAATTGACGGATAACTGTCACAAACCAAAAGAGGCATATCTGCAGTATCCAAAATACGGCCTTTTAAAATAGGATGCTTATCAATTAAAGAATAAATAGCTTGTTTAATATCATTAACGGATTTATCCAATTTACATTCCAGAATATCATTTGAAGAATATGCTATTCCCTTATCGTTGACTTTTTCATCCAGATAAATTCCAATTTGTGGTTCAGACAAGCAGGTGACAATACCATCATCAAATTCATAATTTCCAATGAAATCCAGTTCTTTTTTAATATTTTCAACAAATGTATCAAATTCATCCCCAATATATGTATCCATTGCATAATATCCACTGAAAATATAAGATCCACCCATATTAAATACGTTTAAGGTAATTCCATAAAATTCAGAGCCCTGTCTAAATTCATATAACTCATCCAAATTAAATAAATCATAATTAATTGATTTGAAAAGTTCATTTTCAAAAATAAATTCATCACTTAAGAAATTAAATGTGACTGGGCATTGTTTATACTCCAATTCTTTAAGAGTATAAATTAAAGAAGCATAATTTAATCCTAAATGATTAACGTCCTTAAATGCAGTTTTAAGACCATAAACATCATTAGTTAAAGAAATATTGTCATAATCATTACTTACATCTACAAGTACAGGATATTTGCTTGTAAACCAACCCAATGTTCCTGCCACATTGGCAATACTTTCATCACGTCCATGTGTTTCCCTATTAAAAATAATGTTTTTGCCATAAGTCTTTTTATAAGCACGGGCTATACTTAAAGCCAAATACTCTTCTTCAGACAATCTTAATAAATTATTAACATCAAATTTAATGTCCATGTTAAAATTAAAAGGATTTGACTGTCCTTTAATGGAAGATTCATCTATTGATTCATTAATTTTTATCCAATGTTGTTTTTCACTTTCAGAAATGTTTTCAACCAATTGTTTAACATCATTGACCCATAATTTGTAAGGATATGGTCTTAAAAGATTAATTTCATTATCTTTAACCATCTGCATATAAATTTGAGTTAAATCATTGATTAAAATACTCCAACTAACACCATCAATAATTAAATGATGAATTACGAAAACAAGATATGAATCATCTCCATGGTGAATCAAATTAATCTTTATCAATTCACCATTTATATCCAATGAATCATTTAATTCAATGATTATATCTTTTATACTATCTTTTAAGTCATTATCTATAGTATATTCCTTGATTTTACAGATATGAGTATTAATTGGCATTATCTCCTGAATTATCTCATCATTATCATTTCTGTATTTTACCCTTAACATGTCATGGACATTAGTCAATTCATCAAATGCTTTCTGTAAAATATCCAGATTCAGATTAATTTTTGACTTTAAAATAAATTCCTGAGAATAATTGTTGGCGTTTATTTTATCAAAGAAGTAATCCTGAATTGGGAGAAGATCCACATTACCTTCAGTTGCATCATATGAAACCTGATCAAACACACTAATATTCTGTGCAATTACATATGGAGTTTTATAATCTAGAATGTCTCTTGCATTACAGTCAATTCCTCTTTTTTGAAGTAATGAAACAACACGAATAGCAGAAATAGAATCTCCACCTAACTGAATAAAATCATCATATAAACCAATGCCCTTTTGGTTAAATACTTCTTCAAACACATCAACTATTGCTTTTTCATTTTCTGTTGTTGGTGGAACAAATTCGGCATGTAAACTATCTAAATCCACTTTAGGCAATGCATGTTTATCAACTTTACCGTTAATATTCAATGGAATTTCATCTAATTTTATTACATAAGAAGGAACCATATAATCCGGTTTACGCTCCCTTACATAATTAGAAATTGAATCAAATAATTCTTTATTTTCCAAATCCTTTGAAGATACAATATATGCTATTAACTCATTATTCCCATTGTTATTAACTATTTGAATTGTAACATCTTTTACATAATCGATACTTCTGATTGTTGATTCCACTTCAGACAGTTCTACACGATTTCCACGGATTTTAACTTGATTGTCTTGACGGCCTAAAATACTTAAAGTGCCATCAGACAACATACGCACCATATCACCAGTGCAATACAATTTAGAGTAATTTTTGTCATTAGCAAATGGATTATCAATAAATGATTTATGATTTTCCTCATCCTGGTTTAAATAACCTTTAGAAACCTGATAACCTGCCAAATGCAATTCCCCTATGGCACCATAAGGAACTGGCCTTTTTTCTGAATCCAAAATATAAACTTTTGAATTGTAATTAAGATGCCCAATGGAAGAATAATCTTTCTTATCTCCATATTTAATTGAGGTGATGAAATTATTTGTTTCAGTAGGGCCGTATTCATCAACCAGAATATAATTTTCCGGATTTTTTATTTCTCCTAATTTTTCCCCACCTACAAATAAATAGTTTAAAGAAGTATTATCATTAATTTCCATAAACAGTTTACCCACCTGGGTAGTAATCATGGTATGAGTCACATTTTGCTCAATGAAATATTCATTCAATTTTACCATATTTAATTTTATATCATTTGGGACTATTGATAGACAAGATCCAGCATAAATAGCTTTGAATATAGATTCACAACCGGCGTCAAATCCAATTGATGGATATAAACCATAAACGTCATCATTGTTTAAATCATAAGTGTCAGCATAATAAGCCGCAACATTAAGAATAGATTTTCTAGTAATCTTTACTCCTTTAGGAAAACCAGTACTACCACTAGTATATAAAATTGAAGCAACATCCCCATAACAGATATCAAGATGATTCAGATGTCCTATAGCTTCATTTACAATATCTGACATGTTTATAATAATTGAATCTTTAAATAACATTTTAGCACGTTGATAAGTATCATCAGTAGTAAGAATAACTTTAGCATTCGTATCTTTAACTATAAATTCAATCCTATTATCTGGATGAGAATCATCCAAAGGAACAAAAATGGCTCCTACAGACAGGATTCCTAAAACAGAAAATACATACCATTCAGAACGATTAACTAAAAATGCAACACAATCTTGAGAGTTAATATTTAAATCCAACAATTTCTTAGATATTTTATCTGAAATAAAAGCACCTTCAGAATAACTATATGAAACATCATTATAGGATACCAATTTATTATCAGGATATTTGGCAAGATTATCATTGAATGCTTCCAAAATATCTTTATAATCCAAATCATGTTCAGTTTGATTATAAATATTCAATAAATCCAAATCTTCATTGCTGGTGTATTCAATATCTTTTAATTCATTTTTATCCAGCATCTGAATTAGTATTTCCTTATATGAATTTAAAAAGCGAATAATTGTGTCATTATTGTATTTTTTGGAAGAACTTACGCTTACTAAAATTCCGTCAGACAAATCATTTACTATGCATAAAAAGTCTGAAACCAAATCAAATATGTTGTTTTCAATTATTAATTCATCATCTGTTTTAGGAAGTTCATTTAAATTAGAATTATACTCAAAGGTCACATCATTTGTTAAATCAAATTCTCGGGCAAGCAATCGGTATGGATAGAAACTATATTTCATGGCATCTAAAAATAAATCAGAAGTGTCAGTTAAAAACTCCATAATAGGTTTATTTTCACAATTAACTATTATAGGGATTGTTTTAACATACATACCTAATGCATTTTGATTGTATGATTCATGACGCCCATTTTCTGTGAAAGTATAGTAAACTTTTTCACTACCCATGAAACGAGAATAAGTATAAGCAAATACTGCATTGAATAAATTACCTGCAGTTATTCCATTTTTATGACAAAATGATTCTATTTTTTCTTTAATTCCAACAATAGGAATACGAATAGTATTTTCAATACCGTCAATATCATTTAACAAATTAGCTATTTTATCAATACCGGAAATATTATTGCTGAAGAAGTTACTGGCATCTTCATAATCTGTTTTAAATTTTAAATTGAATGAATCAATACTATTATGGATAAAACCCAAATCAACAGTATCGTCCAATTCTCCATTTAAAGCCTTTTTTAATTCTTTATCAATGATTATAGTACTTGTTGCATCATTGATTAAATGATGTATGTCATAAAATATGAATTTACCTTCTTCATTTTCATTAATATAAAAACGGGCCAGAGATTCATTCAAATTGAAAGGTTTAATCAATTTAGAATAATCTTCTACATCTACCACTTCAATTAATGGATGACTGTCACAAATTAAAAGAGGTGTTTCCCCATCCATAATACGGCCTTTTAAAACAGGATGTTTATCTATTAAATCAGTTATTGCATTTTTTATATCTTCAATAGAATGGTCAAAACCGCATTCAAAGATTTTTGGAATTGAATAAGCATTACCTTTGTCATGTATTTTTTCATCCAGATAAACTCCTAATTGTGATTCAGATAAAGCACAAACATAATTATCAAATTTATATTCTCCTATAAACTTTAATTCATATTTTATATTTTCAACGAATTCATTAAATTGTTTTGAAATGTATGTGTCATCAGCATAATCTCCTTTAAAAATATAATATTCATCTCCACGAACCACATTTATACTAATACCATATGTTTTACGATTGAACATTTTTTCATCATTCAATTCGACATAATCTGACTCAAACAGCTCATTTTTAAATATGAATTCTGTACTTAAAAAGTTATAAGTTACTGGACAATGTTTATACTCCAATTCATCCAAAGTATAAATTAAAGAAGAATAATTCAATCCTAAATGTTTAACTCCATTAAATGCATTTTTAATATTATAAACATCGTTCATTAGTGAAACATTATCATAACCCTGATTAACATCAACCGGAACTGGAAATTGGCTAGTAAACCAGCCGATTGTTTGGCCAACATCAGCAATGCTTTCATCACGGCCATGAGATTCACGATTAAAAATAATGTCTTTTCCATATGTCTTTTTATAAGCCCTTGCAATAGCTAAAGCAATATATTCATCTTCACTTAACATTAAAAGATTATCAGTA